>NZ_JBSWXU010000001.1:0-136216 GCF_056160785.1 Mycobacterium sp. ABE4_509
GCCCTCACCCCGGCCCAGCGGGCTTCGGCACGCCGGGCCGCCCTCGACGCCGCTGCCGCGGCGGGCATCGTGGCGGTGCACGAATGCGCCGGCCCGGACATCGCCGGCCTCGAGGACTGGCAGGAACTGCGTGCCTTCGGGCACGGCGTCGACGTGGTCGGCTACTGGGGCGAAGCCGTGACGACCGCCGGGCAGGCCCGCGACCTGGCCGATGCCACCGGGGCCCACGGCCTGGCCGGTGACCTGTTCGTCGACGGGGCGCTGGGCTCACGGACCGCCTGGCTGCGCGAGCCCTACGCCGACCTACCCGCCGGGTGCGCCGCCCCGACGGGCAATCGCTATCTTGACGTCGCGGCCATCACCGCGCACCTGTCGGCCTGCACCGAAGCCGGGGTCACCGCCGGATTCCACGCCATCGGCGACGCGGCCGTCGCGGCCGTGGTGACAGCACTGGAAACCGTCGTCGAGCGGTTCGGGGGAGTAGCGGTGGCCCGCTGCGGACATCGCCTCGAACACGTCGAGATGGTCACCGAGCAGCAGGCCGCCCAACTCGGCAGCTGGGGAGTGATCGCCAGCATGCAACCCAACTTCGACGCACTCTGGGGCGGCGAGACCGGGATGTATGCCCAACGTCTCGGTATCGCCCGAGCCCGGCCGATGAACAATTTCGCGCTGTTAGCATCCCAAGGCGTGCCACTAGCCTTCGGCTCCGACACCCCGGTGACCGGCATGGACCCGTGGGCCACCGTCCGTGCGGCTACCACGCATCGCAGCCCGGGCAGCGCCATCTCGGCGCGGGCCGCATTCGCGGCGGCGACCCGCGGAGCCTGGCGGGCCGGCGGAGTCCGCGACGGCCTCACCGGCACACTGGTGCCCGGCGCACCCGCCTCCTACGCGATCTGGGACGCCGACGAGTTCGACGTCGCGGCGCCGGCCGACGCGGTACAACGCTGGTCCACCGATCCCCGCTCGCGGGTGCCCGTCCTACCCAGGCTCGACGACCGCCTGCCGAGGTGCCGCCGCACCGTGCACCGAGGCACGGTCATCCATGGCTGAATCCGTCGACGCCGAGGTCGCGAACCCCGACAGGGCGAAACCGACCCGGTGGGCGCGGTTCGGAACAGCCGTGGTGGACCGGCTGCCCGCCCTCACCGCCGCGATCGCCGGCGGGGTCGCCCTCTGTGTCAGTTTCCCGCCGCTGGGCTGGTGGTACGCCGCGATCCTGGCGTTCGCCCTGCTGGCCTGGGTGCTGACCAGGCCGGCCACCACCGTCGCCGGAGGGTTCGGCTACGGCCTGCTGTTCGGCCTGGCGTTCTATCTGCCGCTGCTGCCCTGGATCAGCGGGCTGGTGGGGGCGGTTCCGTGGCTGGCGCTGAGCCTGGCCCAGGCACTGTTCCCCGCACTGTTCGCGGCGGTGGCCGTCGCGGTCCGCTCGCTGCCCGGCTGGCCGGTCTGGTTCGCCGGGCTGTGGTCGCTGCAGGAATGGCTCAAATCGACCGTGCCGTTCGGCGGCTTCCCGTGGGGGGTCGTCGGCTTCTCGCAGACCGAGAGCCCGCTGCTGTCGCTGGCCTACCTCGGCGGTGCCCCGCTGGTGTCGTTCGCGGTGGTTCTCGTCGGCTTCAGCGTGGCCGCGATGACGCTGGCGGTCATCGACTGGTGGCGCCGCGACCCCGAAGCCCGCGCCGCTGCCGCACCGGCGGTGGTGATCCCGGGCGTGTGTATCAGCTTGGTGCTGCTGGCGACGGCACTGGCCTGGCCCGCCGTTCGCAAGGCCGGTTCCGGGGCGGGCGAGGCCGCCCCGGTCACGGTGGCCGCGGTGCAGGGGAATGTGCCGCGCCTGGGCCTGGACTTCAACGCCCAGCGCCGGGCGGTGCTCGACAACCACGTCGAGGAAACCCTCCGGCTGGCCGACGAGGTGCGGGCCGGGCGCGCGCCGCAGCCGATGCTGGTGATCTGGCCGGAGAATTCCTCGGACATCGACCCGCTGGCCAACGTCGACGCCGGGCAACTGATCTCCCGCGCCGCCGCCGCGATCAACGCCCCGATCCTGGTCGGCGGGGTGATCGCGGCCCCCGACTACAGCCCGGACAACCCGGTGTCGCACAACTCGGTCATCGTGTGGAACCCCGAGACCGGCCCGGCCGATCGCCACGACAAGCAGATCGTGCAGCCGTTCGGGGAGTACCTGCCGTGGCGAAGCTTCTTCAGCAAACTCTCGCCGTACGCCGACCGGGCCGGCTACTTCGTGCCCGGAGACGGCGACGGGGTCGTCCGGGCCGCCGGGGTGCCCGTCGGGGTCACCACCTGTTGGGAGGTCATCTTCGACCGCGCATCGCGTGAAGCGGTGCGCAGCGGGGCCCAGATGCTGGCGGTGCCGACCAACAACGCCACCTTCGACGAGGCGATGAGCGAGCAGCAACTGGCTTTCGGCCGGCTGCGCGCCGTCGAACACGACCGCTATGTCGTGGTCGCCGGGACCACCGGGATCAGCGCCGTCATCGCTCCCGACGGCCGTGAGCTGGCCCGTACCGGGTTCTTCGAGCCGGCGTTCCTGGACCAACAGATCCGGCTGAAGACCTCGCTGACGCCGGCCACCCGATTCGGCCCGTATGTGGAGGCGGTGCTGGTCGGCATCGGCGTTGCGGGAGTTCTGCGCGCGATACTGCACAATGGATCATTCGTGCCAGCAAGATTCCGGCGTCGGCGAGCGACGACCGACAACGGCAAAGGAGCCTCATGAGCGTCCCCGGCGGTGTACCCGGCGACAAAGCCACGCCGTCGGGGCGTAGCGCAAACGGTCGCGACGAGAAGCCGAGCGCCCGGACTCTGGTCATCATCCCGACCTACAACGAGTGCCAGAACCTGCCACTGATCATCGAGCGGGTACACGCCTCGGCGCCCGACGTCGACGTGCTCATCGTCGACGACAGCAGCCCCGACGGCACCGGCGAGCTGGCCGACGAACTGGCGCTGGCCGACCCCGACCGCCTCCACGTCATGCACCGCACCTCCAAGGACGGCCTCGGTGCCGCCTACCTGGCCGGTTTCGAATGGGGGCTGGGCAGGCAGTACTCGGTGCTCGTCGAGATGGACGCCGACGGCAGCCATCCGCCCGAACAGCTGCACCGGCTCCTCGACGCCGTCGACGGTGGCGCCGACGTCGTCATCGGGTCGCGCTATGTCGCGGGCGGCGAGGTGGTCAACTGGCCGAGGCGGCGGCTGCTGCTGTCCCGCACCGCCAACGGCTACTCCCGGATCCTGCTGGGCGTCGACATCCACGACATCACCGCCGGCTACCGCGCGTACCGGCGGGAGGTGCTCGAGAAGATCGACCTCGCCGCCATCGACACCAAGGGGTACGGCTTCCAGGTCGACCTGACCTGGCGCAGCATCAACGCCGGCTTCGTCGTGACCGAGGTGCCCATCACCTTCACCGAACGCGAGCACGGAGTGTCCAAGATGGACGGGTCGACCATCCGGGAGGCGATCATCAAGGTCGCCGAGTGGGGCCTGCGCGCCCGGATGGACCGGGCGCGCGGCAACACGCAGTAATCGCCGGTCAGCCCCGGCGACGGGCCTTGATCAGGTCGAGGCGCTCCTTGAGCAGTTCCTCGAGCTCCTCGACCGAGCGACGCTCCAACAGCATGTCCCAGTGCGTCCTGGGCGGCTTCACCTTCTTCGGCTCCGGCACGTCACCCTCGATCAGGGTGCCCTCCATGCCGTTGCGGCACAGCCAGGTGCCGGGGATCTCGGCGTCATCGGCGAACGGGACGTCGAACTCCTCGCCGTTGTCGGTGCGGTACCGGGCGACCTGACGCGGCGCCAAGTCGTGGTTGCGGTCCGTCTCGTAGCTCACGGCCCCGAGGCGACTGCCCCTCAATACACGATCAGCCATCGTCAACTCCTCAATAAACGCTATTCGTTCTGGTCTCGCCGTCCGGCGCCGGAGGCGAATCGAGAACCTCCAGTACAACGCGGACACGGTTCCCCGAGTTCCCGGGGTTTCCGACTCGGCCGTCGATGATACGCCGATCCCGCCGGCGGCCGGTCTAAGGTCGTCCCGTGACCTCCGTGGCCCCGCACAGCAGTAGCAGCCGCACCCGCCCGCAGAGTTGCCGATGGTGCGGGCGTGAAGTGGCGGACGCGGGCCTGGGCCGGCGGCGTCAGTACTGCAGGCAGGCGTGTCGGCAACGGGCCTACGAACAGCGCGCGATGGTCAAGGGGACCTCGGTGCCCGCCGACGCGGTGGTGCTGAGCGCCGAAGAGGCATCGCTGCTGTCTGATCGCGTCTACCAGGTGCGATGCGCGGCCGAGGACATGGCGACCGCGATCGCCGAAGGTGCGGGCGCCGGCGAACTCAGTGAGCTGTGCGATGCGGTGATGCGCGCGGCGCAGGCCGCCGACGGCTGGCGGTAGCGGGCCGGGACGTTGTGACGGGCACGACAATCTCAGCCGGACACCGGTACTGTTAACACGTGTCCAGCGCGGAGTCGGCGCCGCCGCGGGTGTGGCGCTTCGATGATTACACGCTCGACACCGGTCGTTACGAGTTGCGGTGTGGCGATGCGGTGATTCGGGTGGAACCTCAGGTGTTCGACGTCCTGACCCAACTGGTGAGCAACAGCGAGCGGTTCGTCAGCAAGGAGGAGCTCTTCGATTCGGTGTGGGGCGGGCGCTTCGTCGGCGAAGCCGCCCTCACCAGCCGAATAAAGGCGGCCCGGCGGGCCCTGGGCGACGACGGCGAGTCTCAGCGCTACATCCGCACCGTGCGTGGCCGTGGCTACCAGTTCGTCGGCACCCTGCAGGTCGACACGATCGTGGTGCCCGAGCCCGAGCCCGAACCCGAGATACCTCGCCAGCACATCGCGTTCTGCCGGGCCGCCGACGGGGTCCGGTTGGCCTACGCGGTGGCCGGCGACGGGCCGCCACTGGTGCGCGCCGCCAACTGGATGACCCACCTGGGCTATGACGTCGAGAGCCCGGTGTGGCGGCACTGGGTTCGGGACATGTCGTCGGACAACCGCTTCATCCGTTACGACGAACGGGGCTGCGGGCTCTCGGATTGGGACGCTGAGGATTTCACCTTCGATGACTGGGTCACCGACCTGGAGACGGTGGTGGAGGCGCTCGGGCTGGAGAGCTTCCCGCTGCTCGGGGTCTCCCAGGGGGGCGCGGTCGCCGTCGCCTACGCCGCCCGTCACCCCGAGAAGGTCACCCGGCTGGTCCTGTGCGGGGCCTACGCCAGAGGCCGAGCGGTGCGGGCCATGAGCGAGGATGAGAAGCGGGCCGCAGCACTCGATCTCGATCTCGCCCGGGTCGGCTGGGGTCGTGACGATCCGGCGTTCCGGCAGGTGTTCGCCGCGCAGTTCCTGCCCGATGGAACCCGCTCGGACTGGGCGGCGTTCGACCAGCTGCAGCGCCGGACGACTTCACCGGAGAACGCGGTGCGGTTCCTGGAAGAGTTCGGGCGCATCGACGTTCGCGATGAAGCCGGCCAGGTCCGCTGCCCGACACTGATCCTGCACTCCCGCGACGACCACCGGGTGCCGATGCGCTACGGCGAAGAGCTGGCGGCGCTGATCACCGATTCCCGGCTGGTGGCGCTGGCCAGTAACAACCACCTGCTCACCGCGTCCGAGCCGGCGTGGCAGGTGTTCCGCGACGAGGTCTCGACCTTCCTGTCGGTGTGATCTTCGTGGTTCTCCACGCAATCTCCACATTTTCTCCATGCAGTCCTGCGCGGTTGGGTCCATGCTGAATGCATGAAAAAACACACTCGCTCGATGCTCGTCGGAATCAGTGCGCTGGCCATGTTCGGGACGCTGACAGCGTGCTCCGGCAACTCGCCCGCGCCGTCATCGTCTGAGGCCCAGTCGACGCCGGAGACCTCGACCGCCGCAGAGGTTCCCGAGTCGGCGCGTTACATGGCCGACATGGAATCGGCCGACGGTCAGACCATGACGATCGGGATCAGCATCGACGGGTCCGACGTTGCGGCCTACGCGTGCAACGGAACCGACGACGAGGCCTGGTTCTTCGGAACTCAGACCGACGGGACCACCGATATCAAGTCGAAGTTCCGCGACACCATGCAGGCGAGCTTCGACGGCGACGTCGCCACCGGTGAGGTCACCATGGACGGGGTCTCCTACGACTTCACCGCCAACCAGGTTTCCGGGATCGCGGGCATGTACACCGCCGAGGTCGACGGTGTCCGCGACTCCTGGGTGGTGCGCCCGGACGGAACCGCTGTCGGCGTGCGGTTCGCCGGCTTCTCCCAGGACCGGCGCAACTTCGATCCGTTCAACCTCGACGAGTTCAACGACTTCGACGTGCGCAACGACGTCCGTCCCAGCCGCAACCTGAGCGCCGCGGACCCGATCGAGTTCGAAGACGAGACTCCCAAGGCCACCATCAACGGTGTGTCGGTGACCCCGGAGCTCGTCACCGGCTCGTTCCGTCTCGGCTAGCCGACAGGTCTTCACCCCGACAACCGCCCTCCGAACCAGCCGGACCACGACAGTGGTCCGGCTGGTTTCGTCGTCGGGTATTGCGCGGATAACGCATTCGGCTCGCCTGCGCAGTCCCCGGCGGGTAAAGGTGAGGCGTGGACGAATGGTTCGAGCGCAGCCCCTTCGTCGGGTTTGTTCCCTGGATCATCTACTGGCTCGTCGCAGACGGGCCCAGCACCTGGATGTTCGGGGCCGTGTGCGCGGTGCTGGCCACGGTGCTGCTGGGCGTGTCGGCCGGTTTCGCCGGAGTCCGGACGCTGGACGTCGTGACCGTCGTCTTCTTCGCCGGCGTGACCGTCGCGGGCCTGGTCCTCGGTGCGCAGGACCGCGACTGGATGGACACCTACGCCACCACGCTGTCCAGCGGGGTGCTCGCCGCGATGGCGCTGATCTCGCTGGGTTTCGTACCGTTCACCGCCCAATACGCCCCCGCGGCGGCGGCGCGCGAGGAGTGGGAGGAGGCCGCATTCCGGCGCACCAACCAGATGCTCACGCTGATGTGGGCGCTGGTGTTCGCGCTGATCGCGGTGCTGGGATATGTGGCGGCGGTGTCACCGTCGACCGTGCACTGGACCAAGGCGGTGATCCCGGTCGTGGTGGTGGTGGGCGCCATCGGAATGACACGGATCTACCCGGGCCGGGCTCGCGAGAAGGCTCGTCGGGGACTGACCGGGACGTGAGCCCGTCAGCAGCTGAACATCGTGCCGATACCCGGCGGCGCCACCGCCGGCTGCAGGCAGCCGTACGGAACCACGCCGGCGGCGCCGATCCAGGCCGCCGAACGGTGTGCGTAGTTCACACAGGCCAGACCGGCCGCGTCGCTGCGGCACCGGAAGTCGCCGAACGACAGCGTCTGGCCCGGCGGAAGCTCCGGGCCCACCCCGTTGACGAACGGACCGGGGTCCCCGTGTAGCGCTCCGACCTGCATTGTCGTACCGGCGAACTCGATCCAGCCCGGCTTCCACATGCCCTCGGCGCCCGCCGGGCGTGGCGGCGGGGAATCGAAGTCGGCCAGACAGATCAGGGCGCCGTCGTTGTATTGCACATCGGTGATGCACTGCGTCGAATCGTGCGGTGTGCCCGACGGCGCGGTGAACGCCACATCCCCGCCCAGACTGGTGGTCACGCCGTCGCGGAACGCGACACCGTGGTCGGCCGGATCGGCGGGCGCACCGCCCTCCACCCACTCGATGACCTCGTTGAGGGCGGCGCCGGGGCCGGGTGCCCCGCCGGGTGCCGGGACGCTCGGCGGCGATGCGGAATCGCTGGTCGGGGCTGTTTGCCGGGTCGATGACGGGGCCGGCGCGGACGACTCGGCCTCACCGCCGACCGATTGGGAGCAGCCGGCCACCAGCACACTCACCGCGATCAGGCCTGCAATGCGCATTGCGCCAGGTTAGCGGGCCGACACGGCGGGATAGGCGAGGCGGGGCGGGGCGGGGTTCGCTAACGTCGAGGGGATGCACGAACACACTGTCCGGGTCACGATCGACTCGGGTGTCGTCGAGGGGTTCACCCGCGACGGCGTCAACCGCTGGCGCTCGATCCCGTATGCCCGCCCGCCGGTCGGCCGCCTGCGCTATCGCGCGCCGCAGCCGGTGCAACCCTGGCGGGGGGTCCGGCACTGCCACGGATTCGGGCACTGCGCCCCCCAGCAGCGCATGTACACCATTCTGGCGCCGGGCAAGTTCCAGCCGATGAGCGAGGACTGCCTGACACTCAACGTCGTCGCCCCGGCCGGGCATACCGACGAACCCCTGCCGGTGAAGGTGTTCATCCACGGCGGCGGCTACATGCTCGGCAGTTCGGCGACGCCGGTCTACGACGGTGCGTCGCTGGCCCGTCAGGGCTGTGTCTTCGTATCGGTGAACTACCGGCTCGGCGCCCTCGGTTGCCTCGAGCTGTCGTCGCTGTCGACCGACGACATCACGATCGACGACAACCTGTTCCTGCGTGATCTGGTGGCCGCGCTGGGCTGGGTGCGCAACAACGTCGCGGTCTTCGGCGGCGATCCGGACAACGTCACGATCTTCGGGGAGAGCGCCGGAGCGCACGCGGTCTCCACGCTGATGGCCACCCCGGCCGCGGAAGGGCTGTTCGCCCAGGCGATTGCGCAGAGTCCGGTCAGCGGGATGACCCGCGGTGTCGATGTCGCGGCGGACTATGCCGACCGTTTCGCCGCGCAGCTGGGGGCGTCGGGGCGGGACGCCGCGGCGGCGCTGCTGGCGGCCCGGCCGGCCGAGTTGGTGGACGCGCTCGAGCGCCTGATCGTGGAGGGGCAGCGGGAGATGCTGGGCGCCTTCGCGATCGGCCCCGCCTCCGGCACCGAGTTCCTGCCGCAGGACCCGGTCGCCGCGATGGCCGGCGGGCAGGCGCACCGGGTGCCGATGATCGTCGGAACCAACGCCGACGAGGGCCGGCTGTTCACCCGGGTGCTCAAGCTGCTGCCCACCAACGAACCGGCGATCGAGCGATTGTTGTCCCAGGCCGATCCCGTTGAGCGGGAACGCATTATCGCCGCCTACCCCGGGTATCCCGATTCGGCGGCATGCGTGTCGCTGGGCGGTGACTTCATCTTCGGGTCCGCGGTGTGGCAGATCGCCCAGGCGCACAGCCGGCACGCCCCGACGTTCGTGTACCGCTACGACTACGCCACCCGGGCGCTTCGCTGGTCGGGTTTCGGCGCCACCCACGCCACCGAGCTGCTGGCGGTTTTCGACGTCTACCGGTCCCGCTTCGGCCGGTTGCTGGCCGCCGGCGCCGATTCCCGCACGGCGCGCAAGGTCAGCGACGACATCCAGCGGCGCTGGCTGAGCTTCGCCCGCCACGGCGTGCCGGGGCAGGACTGGCCGCTCTACGACCGCCACGAGCGCGCGGTCCTGGTACTGGACCGCAGGCGCCGCATCGAGTTCGACCCGCATTCCGAGCGCCGACGGGCCTGGCAGGGGTTTTCGCTGGCCACCCGCTGACCGGAGTTACCCAATCGGCGTGCCGCCCGCCGCCGGATGTGGTTGTTTTTACCCGTGTCAGCGCACAGTGGTTCTTCGCTCCGGTTCCCGCTCGACCCGCTCGGGGCCGACGAATTCCGCCGGGTCGCTGCGATCCTGCAGCGCGAGCGCGCCGTGCGCGCCGGGACCGGCCCGGACGGGCTGGGCTGGCGGTTCGCCTCGATCGAGTTGGTGGAGCCGACGAAGGCCGAGCTGGCGGTCTTCGCCGGCGGCGGGCCCGTCCCGGCGCGTCGTGCCGAGGTGGTCTGCTTCAACCGCACCGACAACGCCACCTACAAGAGCGTGGTGTCGCTGGCCGACGACCGGGTCGAGAGCTTCGAGCACGTTCCCGGAGTGCAGGCGAACTTCACCGTCGACGAGTTCACCGAATGTGATCGGCTGCTGCGCACCCATCCCGACGTCGTCGCCGCGCTACAGCGCCGCGGCATCACCGATATCGATCTGGTGTTCTTCGACACCTGGACCTACGGTGACGCGGTGGCTCCCACCGAGTTCCGGGACCGCCGGATCGGCTGGTCGGACACCTGGGTCAAGGCTGCCCCAGGAGCCAACCCCTACGCGCGGATGCTCAGTGGTCTGCACTGTGTCGTCGACGTCAACCGGATGGAGCTGCTGCGGATCGAGGACGGCGGTCCGTTCTCCTCCGGCGAGTCGGTACCACCCGAGGTGATGGGCGAGTATGTGCCCAAGCATGTTCCGGAGCACATCCGGTCCGCCGGGCGCAGGGAGACCACCAAGCCGCTGCACATCACCCAGCCCGAGGGGCCGTCGTTCACGGTGGACGGCAATCTGGTGCGCTGGCAGAACTGGTCGCTGCGGGTCGGGTTCAACCATCGCGAGGGCATGACGCTGCACACGGTCAGCTACCGCGACGGCGACCGCGACCGGTCGGTCGCGCACCGGATGTCGTTCGCGGAGATGGTTGTGCCCTATCGTGATCCGTCCCCCGACCACTACCGGCGCACGGCCTTCGACATCGGTGAGTGGGGGCTGGGGTTCATGACCACATCCCTGGAGCTGGGATGCGACTGCCTGGGGGAGATCCGCTATCTCGATGCGGTGTTGCACGACAGCGCCGGCGATCCTTACACCATCGCCAACGCGATCTGCATCCACGAGGAGGACAACGCCGTCCTGTGGAAGCACGTCGACCACGACATCGGCGCCGAGGTGCGGCGGATGCGCCGGTTGACGCTGTCCTTCCACGTCACCGTGGCCAACTACGAATATCTGGTCTACTGGCGGCTCTACCAGGACGGCAACATCGAGTGCGAGGTGCGTGCCACCGGCATCATGGTCACCACCCCGCTGCCGGCGGGCGCGCCCAATCCCAACGGGACCATTGTCGACGAACGCACCTATGCGCCGTTTCACCAGCACTTCCTGGTGGCCCGGCTGGACATGGACATCGACGGCAGCGCCAACACCGTGGTCATGTCCGAGTCCTACGCCGAGCCGATCGGGCCGGACAATCCGTACGGACTCTCGATGGTGGTGCGCAACGTCCCGTTGCGCAGCGAAGGTGAGGCCCGCCAGGACGTCGACTTCGCCACCCAGCGGTCGTGGAAAGTCGTTAATCCCAACGTCGTCACGGGCTTGGGTGCACACCCGGCCTACAAGCTGGTGCCCACCGGTGCGATCCCGCCGATGTTCGAGCCCGGCTCACCGGTGCTCGAACGCGCCGGGGTCATCGGGCACACCTTGTGGGTCACCCCGAACAGTCCGGACGAACGTTGGCCGGCAGGTGAATTCGTCAACCAGTCGGTGCGTGATAGCGGGCTGGCGCGGTGGACGGCGGCTGATCGCAACCTGGAGAACACCGACGTCGTGCTGTGGTACGTGTTCGGAATCCACCACATCACCCGGCCGGAGGATTGGCCGGTGATGCCGGTGGACGTGGTGTCGTTCTGGTTGAAGCCGTTCGGTTTCTTCGACCGCAACCCGGCACTCGACGTCCCGGCCACCGCGCCCGATGCCTGCCACTGACGGTTCACCGGCTGGCGTGTCGCCGCCGACACACCGCCGCAATCAGCCGTTTCACCCGCGCTGGAGTCAGGCTGGAGTGATGGTGATCAGATCTGCGCTGTTGTTCGTGCTGGCCGCGATCCTCGAGATCGGCGGCGCCTGGCTGGTGTGGCAGGGCTTCCGGGAGCACCGCGGGGTGTTGTGGATGGGCGCCGGGGTGATCGCGTTGGGGGCCTACGGATTCGTCGCGGCCTTCCAGCCCGACCCACACTTCGGCCGGGTCCTGGCCGCCTACGGCGGGGTGTTCATCGCCGGCTCGCTGCTGTGGGGGATGGTCGCCGACGGCTTTCGGCCGGACCGGTGGGACGTCATCGGTGCGGCGGTGTCACTCGCCGGCGTCGGGCTCATCATGTACGGCCCGCGCTGAGTTCAGCCGAGGTTGGCGCTGTCGTCGTCGAGGTCGTCGCGGCGCAGACCCATCGGGGTGCTCTCGGGGATGTCGCCGGCGGCCACGACGTTCCTGGTGATCGGTGTCAGCGCCCGGAACAACGCCTCCACCTCGGTGTCGGTCAGGGCCGCCAGCGCGGGCAGGGCGAGCGCGTCGGTGGTGTCCTCGATGTGCTGTTTGAGGTCTGCGCCGGCGTCGGTGAGTCCGCCTGCGCCGTCGAGCAGCCCGCGGGCGCGCAGCGCATCGCGGTGGAATTCCCACTGGGCGTCGTCGTAGTCGCGGCTGCGCTTGATCATCGCCTCGGGCACCCGGTCCGCCGCGGCGTGCAGCACGTTGCATTCCCGGCCCGACACCCCGACCGCGGTCAGCACGGCGATGTGACCGTCGCCGCGGTGCTCGCGCAGCAAGGTGGCCGCGTGCCAGAGCCGCGGGATGGGGTCGGCGGGCCGGTCCAGCGCACGGTTGGCCGCGTACAGGGTGCGTCCGCCGACCTCCGGATGGGTGGCGGCCTTCATGGCGAGATCGGCGGCGATCTGTGCTTCGGCGTCGCTCACCCCGGCTCGGCGTAGAGCGGCCTCGGCCCCGCGTTCCCGCGCGCGCAGCGCATCGGCGGGCGCGGCCACCGCCCAGGCGCCGGAGAGCGACTTGGCGACGCGTTCGGGGGTGAAGTTGTAGAACGCGGCGGTGACGACCTCGGCGGGCACCACCCCGAACGGCGCCGACCGGGCCGCGAAATAACCCATCCAGAACCCCCGGAAGCCCAGACCGTCGAGCTCCGCTCGGGCCTCCGGTGCGAAATAGGTGACGGCATGGACGGGCTCGATCCGGTCGAACAGCCGGCGCGCCAGTTGGGGTTCTCTGCTCACCCGGGTGAGTCAACCACTGCCGGTCGCCGGCCTGGACGGCGAGTGGATCAACGACAGCTACCGGCCTGGCGCCGCCTCGGTGACGGCGCCGGGCGTGGTTCGGGTCAGTTCTTGACGACCTGCGTGCCGCCGGCCAGCTCGTCGTGCTTGCCCTGCTTGGTGGGGCTGCCGTTGATGGTCACGGCGATGACGACGATCGCGATCAGGCCGAGCAGCCCGCCGATGAACGGGATGATCGGCAGCAGCGTCCAGGAGTTGCGGATCGCCGACTGCGCAACCGTCGGTTTCGGTGCGCCGCCCGGTCCGTGCACGCTCATCCCCAGCAGTTTCTTGCCGAGCGTCCAGCCCTGGGTGACCTCGAGGGCGACGAAGTAGACGAAGGTCAGCAACCCGGTGAACAGGCCGGTGATCCACACGTTGGATTCGGCACCCACGGCGAACGCGAGGATGCCGCCGACGATGGCGACGATGATGCCGTCGATGAACCTGGCCCCGAATCGGGCGCCCAACCCGCCGGGCCGGACGTTGCCGCCGGGCGGGGGATAGGACCCCGGATATCCGTACTGGCCGGGCTGAGGCGGGTAGTCGCTCGTCATGGCTCCGCGCTTTCTCGAGAGGTCAGCGGTGAATTCTCACCGTACCGAGCGCCGTGCGATCAGCGAAGGGTTTCAGCGTTTGCGCCGCTTCTTGACTTCGCTCTCGGCGGTGTCGGCGAGCTCGGCGGCCCGGCCGCGGGCGAGCTCGGCCCATTCGGAGCCGCGGCCGCGGGCGACATCGGCGATCTCCGGGCCGCGGTCACGGGCGGTGCTGGCCAGGTCCTGACCACGCTTGCGGGCCAGTTCGGCCCATTCCTCGCCGCGTTCGCGGGCCACGTCGGCCCAGTCCCCACCGTGCTCGCGGGCCAGTTCGGCCCATTCCTCGCCGCGTTCGCGCGCCACCTCGGCCCACTCGCCGCCGCGTTCGCGGGCCAGTTCGGCCCATTCCTCGCCGCGTTCGCGCGCGACGTGGGCGAACTCGCGCCCACGCTCAGCGCCCACGTGCAATCCGTGCTCGAGCTTCTCGGCGAACTCGCTGTCGCTCAATGAGGACCCGGCCGCCGCACCCACGGGCAGCGCCGCCGACACGGACTCGGACACCTTGTGGGCGGCACGGCGTCCGCGCCAGCCCAGCGACGGTTTGCCCTCGGTGTCCACGGCGGCGATGATCAGGCCGCCGAGCAGGCTGACATCGGTGATGAAGGCCTTGCGCTCCTCGGCTTTGCGCTGCGGGTCGACCTCGTTCCAGAACGCGTGGCCGCCGACCGAACCCGGAACCACGCTGGCGGCCAGTGCGATCGAGGCGACGCGGGGGAACCGGCCGGTGGCCAGCAGCAACCCGGCGCCGATCTGCACCGCGGCGTTGACCTTGGCGACCGTTTCGGCGTTGGACGGCACATTGGGGCCTACCGGTTCGGGCAGTTTGGACAGACCCTCGAGGGTCTGGCGGGTGGCGTCCGCTGCGGGTTTCGGGCTCCGCAGGGCTTCGATCCCGCGTGAGATGAACACGGCGGAGAGCATGGGGCGCGCGACACGTCGGATCAACATGCCGGTCGTGTTCCCCGGCTCCTCGACAGGCAAACCCGGCGCGGAGGGTAACTTCACCGAGGTGGCCGACGCTGCGCCGAACCTGGCATGGGAGCAGCTCAGCTCGCATGTCTTCCGGTGCCGGCTGCGGTTCTGCGATGTCACGGTGGGGCTGGTCGCCTCGGGCGGATCGGCCCTGCTGATCGACACCGGGACGACGTTGGACGAAGCGCGTGCCATCGCCGCCGATGTCCGCACGCTGGCCGGCTGCGACGTCGGCCACGTGCTGCTGACCCACCACCATTTCGACCACATCCTGGGCCACTCGGTGTTCGGCGACGCCCAGACCTACTGTGCGGCCGCGGTGACGGCGACGATGACCGGGCGCCGGGCGCAGTTGCGCGCCGACGCGCTGCACCACGGTGCGGACCCGGCCGCGGTCGACCGGGCACTGGCGGCGTTGGTGCCGCCCGCCGACACGGCCGCCGCGGGGGTGCTGTCGCTGGGCGAGGTCGAGGTGGGGATCAGCCATCCCGGCCGCGGCCACACCGACCACGACCTGATCGCGGTGGTCACCGGTCCCGGACGCCCGGTGGTGTTCTGTGGTGACCTGGTCGAGGAATCGGCGGATCCGAGCGTCGATGCGGAGTCCGACCCGGTTGCGTGGCCGGTCACGCTGGGTCGGCTGCTGGCGGCCGGTGGTGCGGATGCGGTCTATGTGCCCGGGCACGGTGCGGTCGTCGATGCCGGCTTCGTGCGCCGGCAAGCGGATTGGTTGGGTGCGCTTAGGTGACGGGATCGAGGTGACGGGATCGTTCAGCCGGCGGCCTCGGGGCGGGGCCACGACGGACGACGCGATTCGCCGGCGGCGGGACGAAGCCGGTCCAGCACCGTGCGCAGCGGTGGCCACTCGGTGCGTCCGCTGCGGGTGACGGCGTAGGCCGTCAGCGTCACGTCGGGGTCGGTCAGCGGCAGCACCGTGACACCGGCCGCGGTCGGCCGGTCCAGCGGCAGCAGGCCCACGCCGAACCCGGCCACGATGAGGTCCTCGACCAGATCGAGGCTGTCGATCTGGTGGCCGATGGTCGGGGTGAAGCCGGCCAGCGCGGCCAGCGTGCGGACCGCCGTCTCGTCGGCGGTGTTGCGGGAGTTGACGATCCAGGTGGCGTCGGCGTACGCGGCGATGCCGGATTCGGACGCCGACGCTGTCGGCACGGCCAGTCCCCACTGCGTCGACCAGAGTGCCGTCGTCTCCAGCGCCGGCCCGGGTGAGGCCGGTGCCAGGTTGTAGTCGTAGCCCAGCACCAGGTCGAGATCGTCGTCGGCCAGCAGGCGAAAGGCCTCGATCGGCTCGTATTCACTGATCACCAGCCGTACCCCGGGATGGTGGACACGCAGGTCGGCCACGATCGGCAGCAACGACACCCGGATGCCGGTGGCGAATCCGCCGACCCGCACCGTGCCGACGGGGTCGGCATCGGGATCCATGTCCAGCCGGGCGCTGTCGACGGCGGCCAGGATGGTCACGGCGTGATCGGCCAGCCGTCGCCCGGCCGGGGTCAGCCGCACGTGCCGGCCCTGCGGTTCGATCAGCGCGGCCCCGGTCTCCCGGGCCAGCGCGGCGATCTGCTGCGACACCGTCGAGGTGGTGAGGTGGTGGGCCTCGGCGACGGCGCGCATGGAGCCGAGCCGGGAGAGGGCCAGCAGTAGTTCGAGGCGTCGGGTTTCCACCCCCGGATTGTCCTCCGGGCGCGGCTGCGGGCTCGGTAAGTTTTCCCGATATGAGCGATCTGACCGTCGGCGTCGACGCCGGCGTCGCGGTGCTGACGCTGAACCGTGCGGCCCGCCGCAACGCCTATACCGCGCAGATGGGGGAGCTGCTCAGCAGTGCGTACCGACGCTGCGACGACGACGACGCGGTGCGTGCGATCGTCCTCACCGGAGCAGGGGAGGCGTTCTGCGCCGGCGCCGACCTCGAAACTCCGGGAGGGGTGTTCGGCGCTGCCGACGAGGAATTCACCGCGTCGCCGATCACCCCCGCGGCGTTCGAGCTGCGCACGCCGGTGATCGCGGCGGTCAACGGCCACGCCATCGGGATCGGGCTGACGATGGCCCTGCAGGCCGACCTCCGCATCATGGCCCAGGATGCGAAATACGCTGTCGCACAGGTGCGACGGGGAGTCATCGGCGACTGCATGGCGCACTGGACGTTGCCGCGTCTGGTCGGCGGTGCGGTGGCCGCCGAGCTGCTGCTGACCGGGCGGACCTTCACCGGTGCCGAGGCCGCGGCCATGGGTGTCGCCACCCGGGTGGTCCCCGGCGGCGAGGTGCTCGACGTCGCGATGGGCATCGCGCGCGATATCGCGACCAACGTCGCGCCGATGTCGGCGGCGCTGTCCAAGAGACTGCTGTGGGACACCATGAGCCGCGGCTACGGCCCCCGCGAGGTGGCGGAGCTCGAGACGGTGCTGCACCGGCGCGTGATGGGCGGCGCCGACGCGCGCGAGGGGGCGGTCGCGTTCCTGGAACGCCGCGAGCCCCGGTGGTCGGCCTCGGTGTCGCAGGAATGGGAACCGCTGCCCGATCCCGCCGACTGAGGTGGCACCATCGCAGGATGTCCGGAGCACTCGAGCGCCGCCACTGGGGTGCCGGACGGGCCCTGCTCGACGGCGACGAGGCCCGTGACCGCCTGCTCGACGCAGCGGTGCGCTGCATCGTCGGCAGCGGTGGCACGCAGATCCGGATGGCGGAGGTGGCCGACGAGGCCGGGGTGGTGCGCTCGACGGTGTACCGGTACTTCCCCACCCGGGACGACCTGCTGCTGGCGGTGATCCTGCGGCGGGTGGACCAGGCGTGCTCGCGCTGGATCGGCTCGTTGAAGAAGCCCGGCGACGCGGCCCGCAGTATCCGGGAACTGGTGCTGGCGCCGGTGTCGGCCGTCGACGGCGGCGACCCGGTCAACCTGGCCCTCTACAGCCCCGACAGCGCGGCCCTGGCACCTGTGCTGCAGGCGGGCGCCGACGCCATCACCGATGTGGTGGCCGCCCAGCTGCGGCCGCTGTTCAAGCAGTGGAAGAACGACGGGCAGCTCTACGGCGACCTCGATCTGCGCGAAACGGTGCAGTGGATGTCGGCGACCACGTCGTTTCTGCTCACCCCGCACTGGCGGGCGCGCCCGACCTCGGCGAAGCGCCGATTCGTCGACCGCTACCTGCTGCGCGCCCTGATCGTCTGAGGTCGACGCCGGAGGGTTCGGACGTCAAGCCTTGTTCGTCCCGTGATCGGACATTTTTCACCGGATGTCCGATCTTTACATTCATCGGGACGAGTGTCACGCTGGGTCGGTCACGCTCACAACGGGGTGCAGGAGAGACGCCATGGCTTATTCCGCCGCTGACGAGTCATTCACCCATCAACTGCCCACCACCTTCGATCAGGTGCACGACCCGGATCCGACGTGGTCGGACAGGTGCTATTTCTTCGCCGCTTCCCCGTCCGGAGATCTGTTGCTGGCCAGTGGGTACGGCAACAATCCGAACACCGGCACCGGGATGGGCTACGTCAAGGTCAGCCTGGCTGGCGGGCGGCACTGGGACCTGCTGGCCGGCCATCCGCTGACCACCGACCGGGCCGAGTTGAGCGCGGGGCCGATGAGCTGGACGTGTGTGGAGCCGCTCAAGAAGTGGCGCCTCGATGTGGCCCCGAACGGGTCAGGCATCGAATGGGAGCTCTACTACGAGCCGACGGCCCCGATGTGGGAGCTGTTGCCGATGAAGGTGACAGGCCCCGACGGTGAGCGTCTGGCCGACATGTACCACATGAAGGAGCCCGGACGCTGGAGCGGCTGGGTGCAGATCGACGGCCGGCGGATCAGTGTGGACGGTTTCGACGGGGGCCGCGACCGGACCTTCGGGGTGCGGGTCGCGGACAAGATCGACTTCTGGCTGTGGCTGGACGCCGGATTCGACGATCGCGCGATCGAGGCCTGGGTGATCGAGTCCAGCGACGGCGAGGTGCTCTACGTCGACGGCGGCATCACCTTTCACGACGGCACCCTGTCGAAGCGTTTCGTCAAGGTCGAGCACGATGTGCAGTTCGACGCCGACCGCAAACGTCCGGCTACGGCGGCGCTGGTGTTCACCGACGAGGACGGCAAGACCTACCGGGTGGCCGCGGACACCCCGCACCAGCACGTCAACGCCTACTACGGGCTGCCGATGGCGCACTGCCAGTACGAGGATCTCGGCGACGGCGCCTACTTCATCCATTTCCTCTGGGACAGCAGCAATCCCGAACAGCTCGCCGAGGCCGAGAGCAAGTCGATGGCGCTGGATCAGTTGATGCGTTTCGATCTCGACGGCCAGACCGGCTGGGGGGTCTTCGAGCTGCTGCTCGGCGGTGCCGGCTACCGGCGGTATCCGAACTGGACCGCGATGGACATGTCGGCGTTCACCCAGGACAGGACCCCCGTCGATCGGCTGCCCGCCGACGCCGGCGAGGAGGTGTCCTCGTGATCGCCGACGCCGAACTGCGCGACCGGCTCGCCGGATGGTTGCGCACCCGGATCGACGACGCCGGTGGGGTCGAGATCGAAGGGCTCGACCGGGTCACGTTCGGGCATTCGGCCGAGATGATGGCGCTGACCGCGGTCTCGGCGCACGGCCACGGCGAGCGGCGGCGCGAGATCGTGGTCAGGATGCGTCCGGCGCCCCCGGCCCTGCTCGAACCCTACGATTTGGCAAGGCAATTCACCATCCTCAAGGCGCTGGAAGGCAGCGCGGTGCGGGTTCCGGCCGCGCTGTGGTTCGAGGACAGCGGCGATGTCCTGGGGCGGCCGTTCTTCGTCATGGAGCGCGTCGGCGGCACCGTCTACGAGATGGAAGCCCCGGCCGGCGCCGCCGATCAGACGGTGGCGCGGATGTGCCAGAGCCTGGCCGAGCAGCTGGCGGCGATCCACACGGTCGACCTCGCCGCCACCGGCCTGGACACCCTCGACGACGGCGCCGGGCATCTGCAGCGTGAGCTCGACCGGTGGGCCGGGGAGATGCACCGCGTGGCGAAGGGGCCGCTGCCTGCTCTGGAACGGCTGTTGGCCGAGCTCCGGGCCACCATGCCCGCCCCCTGCCCGCACATCACCCTGGTGCACGGGGACGCGAAACCGGGCAACTTCGCCTTCACCGACGGCGAGGTCAGCGCCGTGTTCGACTGGGAGATGACCACTGTCGGTGACCCGCTGACCGACATCGGCTGGCTGGAGCTGCTGTGGATGCAGCCGGTGGGCATCACCAGCCACCCGGGCGCCCTGACCATCGACGACCTGATCGCGCACTACGAGTCGGTCAGCGGCATCACCGTGCAGAACCGGCCCTGGTACCGGGCCTGGAACGCCTACAAGATGGCCGTCATCTGCCTGATCGGGGCGATGCTGGTCGACGCCGGACACAGTGACGACGAGAAACTGGTCCTGGCGGCCTACGGCACGTCGATGCTGACCGCGGTGGGGCTGGCCGACCTCGGGATCGGCGACAAGCTCGACGACGGGCCGGTGATGCCCAGCGAGGAGCGGATCGGGCAGGTCCAGTCCCGCACCGTTGCGAGTTCCTGAACGGTATATCCGCAAAAATCACGTGGACCGCAACGGTCGCGGTCCCGTTCAATGCAGGGGTGAGCACGAACGAAGCGCGCACCGGCGCGCTGATGGCCGTCGGCGGCATGCTGTCGTTGCAGGTTGGCTTGGCGATCTCAGTCACCCTGATCGACGAAATCGGGGTCGGCGGCGTGGCATGGCTGCGGCTCGCCTGGGCCGGGGTGCTGTTCCTGGTCATCGTGCGGCCCCGCCGCGGCACCTACACCCGCCGCAGTTTCGCCATGTGTGTGCTGCTGGGCGTGGTCACCGCTGGGGTCACGTTGTTGTTCATGGCCGCGGTCGACCGGATTCCGCTGGGCACCGCCAGTGCCCTGGAGTTCCTCGGACCGCTCACCGTCGCCGTGCTGCGCGGCCGCGGCCGCGGCCGGATGCTGTGGCCCGGACTGGCGGCGCTGGGCGTGGTGCTGTTGACCCAACCGTGGTCCGGCGCCGTGGACCCGGTCGGGGTCGGCTACGCGCTGGCCTCGGCCGCATGCTGGGGCGGCTACATCCTGCTGACCCAGCGGGTGGGGGACCAGGTCACCGGCATCGGCGGGCTGGCGGTGTCGATGCCGGTCGCGGGCCTGGTCGCGACCCTGGCCGTGGGACCCGCCACGCTGGAGCGGATGACACCGCAGATCCTGCTGATCGGGGTGGGCATCGCGGTGCTGCTGCCGGTGGTGCCCTTCGCGCTCGAACTGCTGGCGCTGCGCCGGCTTGACACCGCCGCATTCGGCACGCTGATGAGCCTGGAACCGGCGTTGGCGATGATCGTCGGGCTCGTGGTGCTGCACCAGGTGCCGGCGCTGGCCGGTCTGATCGGCATCTTTCTGGTGGTGGCGGCGGGGATCGGAGCGGCCCGGGGCGGCGCCCGCAACGCGCCGGTGCGCCTCGAGGTCGGCTGAGCGGCGGGCCGCCCGCTCAGATGCTGATTACCGTCGCGCCCTCGAGGGTGAACCGAAGATAGGCTTCGCGTGCGGCTTCGAGCTGAATCCCGCGTTTGGCCAACGCGTCTGCCGCGCCGAGCGCGAGGGCGAAATTCAGGCAGGCGCTGACCGGAACCCCCGCCGAGATCAGGCCGTCGATCGCCTCGTTGAATTCCGACCGTCGTTCGTCGGTCAGAGCGCGTTGCGCCCCGGCGAACACGAACACCTCGAGCACCACGCCGCGGCCCGCGGCCACCTCGTCGATCCGGCGCGCCACGGTCGTCGCTCCGATCAGCGAGTCGGCTTCGGCGCGTACGACGTTGATCACGGTCTTGGCGGTGCCTGCCACTCGTTGATCGTGCACCAGGACCACCGGGTGGACAACTCGTCGTGGCTCGCGGCGCCGCCGGGCGATACCTTGGCCACATGGCCAGTGGAATCTTCGCCTCACCCGTGGTGGGTGTGATCAACTCCGGGGCGGTGCGCCTGCTCGACGTGCCCGGTCTGGGCGCGCTCGTGCGTCGCAGCATGGTGCTGATCCGCTATTCCGGGCGGCGGTCGGGCAGGACGTTTCAAACCCCGGTGAACTACCGCCGCACCGGCGACGACGTCGTCATCCGGGTGATGGCTCCGGACTCGAAGACATGGTGGCGCAACTTCACCGGTGAGGGCGCGTCGATCACGCTGGTCGCCCTCGACGGTGCCGACCGCACCGGGCACGCGGTGGCCGACCGCGACGAACGGGGGCGGGTCACGGTGCGGGTCCACCTCGACGCGCTCTGACCCGCGCCGGCGCCGAAACGGCATTCCGGCAGCCGTCCACTCGCACTTTGCCTGCCGGAATGCCAGTTCGGCACAGGAGGGTCTAGGTGTCGAGTCGCTTGCGGCGCCACAGCGTCCCGACGATCAGCAGCAGCAGGCTGATCAGCAGGATCGCGGTGGCCAGCACGTTGATCTGCGGCGGCACGGCCGCTTTGACGGCGGCGTTGACGTAGAGCGGGTAGGTCACCGTGGAGCCGCTGACGAAATAGGTGATGATGAAGTCGTCGAGCGACAGCGCGAACGACAGCATCCCGGCGGCAACGATGCCCGGCACGATCAGCGGCAGCGTCACCCTGAAGAAGGTGCGCAGCGGGCTGGCACCCAGATCGAGCGAGGCGTCCTCGAGCGTCCAGTCGAACCCGCGCACTCTGGCACGCACCGTCATCGCGATGAAGCTGACCTCGAAGGCGATGTGGGCGATCAGGATCGTCGTGTAGCCGGCCGCCCAGCCGAAGTCCAGGAACAGGGTCAGCAGCGCCGCGCCGATCACCACCTCGGGGGCGGTCAGCGGCAGTATCAGGAACGTGTCGACCGCCCGCTGCCCGCGCCAGCGCTGCCGCACCAGGGCGATCGCGACCAGGGTGCCCAGCACCAACGCGATCGCGGTGGACACCGCGGCGACGTTGAGACTGAGCACCAGGGCTTCGGTCAGCGCCGGGTACTTGAACGGGTCGGCCCAGTTCTCGAACGTGAAGCCCTGCCAGGCGTAGTTGAACTTGCCGAGCGGCTTGTTGAACGAGAACAGGATGATCACGAAGATCGGCAGGAACAGGAACAGCAGCACCAGTGTGGCCACCAGGCGCAGTACCAGGTCGCCCCAGCTGCGCCGGGCCCGAACCTTCTTTGGGCGCGGCGGGTGCTTGGCGGCGGTCGCGACGGCCGCCCCGCCCTGGGCGGTCATACCAGGTCCTCCGTGCCCAGCGCCCGGGTGTAGAGCAACACCCCGGCGAGGATGATCAGCATCAGCACCAGTGACAGCGCCGCGGCGGCGGGATAGTCCTTGACCACCAGGAACTGCTTCTGGATGACGTTGCCGATCATCGTGGTCTGGGTACTGCCCAGGTAGTCGGCATTGATGAAGTCGCCGACCGACGGGATGAACACCAGCATGCTGCCGGCCAGCACGCCCGGCATCGACAGCGGCAGAATCACTTTCCGGAAGCTGCGGCCGGCCGAGGAATACAGGTCTCGGGACGCCTCGAGCAGCCGCGAGTCGATCTTCTCCAGGCTGACGTACAGCGGCAGGATCATGAAGATGATCCAGTTGTAGGTCAGCCCGCCGATCACCGCCCAACTGGTGGACAGCAGACGTCCCTCCTCGGGCAGCAGGCCGATCGCGCCCAGCGCGGTGACCACCCAGCCCTCATCGGCCAGGATCGTCTTCCAGGCCAGCGTGCGGATCAGGAACGTGACGAAGAACGGCAGGATCACCAACCCCAGGATCAGGTTCTTGAACCTGCCCGCCTTGAACGCGATCACGTACGCCAGCGGGAACGCCATCAACAGGCACAGAATCGTCGCGACGAACGCGTACCCGAAGGAACGGAAGATCTGCTCCCGGTACTCGCTGAACGCGTCGGTGTAGTTGCCGAAGTCCCAGGCGAAGGTCAGCGTCGGCAGGAACACCGACCCGCTGGTCTCCGACAACGACGTGCGCGCCAGCGAGAAGAACGGAACGACGAAGAACACCCCGAGGTACACCAGCGCCGGCAGCACCATCAGGTACGGGGCGATCTTGCTCCGCTGCCGGCTACTGGTGGCTACGCCAGCCATTCATGCTCCTCGCGTCCGCGGGTCAACCGGGTCAGCCTCCGGTGACGGCGGCGTAGGCGGTGTTGAACTCCTGGGTCTGCTCATCGGTGAGCGGGGCCCAGCCCTTCGACTTGTCCAGCACCGACTGCGGCGGGTTGATCAGCGGGTTGTTCGCCGACTCGGGGTCGATCTTCTCCAGTTCCTCGGTCATGCCCGAGAGCACCGGGATGTACTGGACGAACGACACCAGCTTGGCGTAGTTCGCCCGGTCGTAGACGTAGTCGATCCACGCCTCGGCGGCCGCCTGGTTCTGGGTGGTGTACGGGATCACCATGGTGTCGACGAACGTCGTCGCACCCGTCTCGGGCACCACGAACTGCAGGTCCGGGTTGTCGGCCTGCAGCTGCACGATGTCACCGGAGTAGGCCTGGGCCACAGCGACGTTGCCGGCGGCCAGGTCGTCGGCGTAGTCGTTGCCGGTGAAGCGGCGGATCTGGCCCCGGTCGTTCTGCTCACGGACGACGTCGATGGCCTGCTGGACGGACTCGGTGGTGGGGTTCTCCGGCGAGTTGCCCTGGGAGAGCATGATCATTCCCAGGCCGTCCTGGGCGTCGGAGAACAGCGAGACCCGGCCCTTGAACGCGGGATCCCACATGTCCTCGATCGTGGTCAGGTCGCGTCCGGTGGCCGCCCGGTTGTAGGCGATGCCGACCAGACCCGACATGTAGGGGGCGCTGAACTCGCGGCCCGGGTCCACGCTGGCCTCGAGTAGATCGGGGCGCAGGTTCTTCAGGTTCGGCACGGCGTCGTGGTTGATGTTGTTGAGCCAGCCGAGCTGGTGCAGGCGCACCGCCATGTAGGTGGTCGGGACGGCCAGGTCGGCGCCGATGTCCTGCTTGCGCGACAGTGGTTCCTTGACCTTGGCGAACCACTGTTCGTTGTCGTTGAAGTCTTCCTTGTAGTCGACGGTGATGCCCGACGCAGTCTGGAACGCCGCGACGAATCCGTCTGCCATGTACAGCGGCCAGTTCGAAATCCGCAGCGTGCCGCTGGCGGGTCCGCCGTCGCCGGTCGGTGTCGCCGAGGTGTCGCTGTCCGAGCTGCACGCCGCGAGCAGCGACGAGCCGAGCGTCAGACCGGCCGCGGCGGCGGCGCTACCGCCCAGGAAGCGGCGG
Organism: Mycobacterium sp. ABE4_509; assembly: GCF_056160785.1. NCBI lineage: Bacteria > Bacillati > Actinomycetota > Actinomycetes > Mycobacteriales > Mycobacteriaceae > Mycobacterium > Mycobacterium sp. ABE4_509. Next base: position 24,663 of record NZ_JBSWXU010000001.1, read on the forward strand.
CGCGAGGTGCGGCCGGCGGTCAACCGGGCCAGCAGACGGGGATCGATTTCACGGGACATGACGGGGGTGCCTTTCGTCGGCTCCGGGGAGGGGAGGGTGTCGGGGCGTCGGGAGTTCAGGAGTCGTCGAGCATGTCCTCGAGATCCCCGGTGGTGGGGATGTCGGCGCCGGGCAGGACCAGCGAGGCGGCGGGCGCCCAGGACGCGTACACCTCGTCGCCGGGGCGCAGCATCGGCAGGTCCTGCTCCGGTCCGACGTGCGCGACGATCGTCGAGGAGTCCGGTGCCGCCATCAACAGCCGCACCACCGGGCCCTGGAAGGTCAGGTCGGTCACGGTGGCCCGGACGCCGACGAAGTCGCCGGCCGGCGGCTCCTGGGCCGACGGGGACACCCGGATGCGTTCCGGGCGCACCATCAGCGTGGCGTTGCCGCCCGGCTCGATGGCGGTGTCGCCGGGGCGGGCCTTGAGCGTCGAGCCGAGGACGTCGACCTCGACGAAATCCCGGTTCGCCCGCCCGGTTTGGCGGCCGGCCCACAGGTTGGCCTGTCCGATGAAACTGGCGACGAAGACGGTGGCGGGCCGGTCGTAGATCTCGGTGGGGGTGCCGATCTGCTCGACGTTGCCGGCGTTCATGACCGCGATGCGGTCACTCATCGTCAGCGCTTCCTCCTGGTCGTGGGTCACGTAGATGAACGTGATGCCGACCTCGCGCTGGATGCGCTTGAGTTCGAACTGCATGACGTGGCGCAGCTTGAGGTCCAGCGCGCCGAGCGGTTCGTCGAGCAGCAGCGCACTGGGATAGTTGACCAGCGCCCGCGCCAGGGCCACCCGCTGCTGCTGACCGCCCGAGAGCTGCGCAGGTTTGCGCTGCGCGAAGTCGGTCAGGCGGACGGTCTCGATCAACTCGTCGACGCGCTTGCGCACCTCGGCCTTGCCCAGTTTGGCCGCACGCGGCCCGTAGGCCACGTTGTCCCACACCGTCATGTGCGGGAACAGCGCGTAGTGCTGGAACACGGTGTTGACGTTGCGCTTGTTCGGCGGGGTCTTCGACACGTCGGTGCCCTCGAGCCGGATGGCGCCCTCGCTGGGCGTCTCGAATCCGGCGATCATCCGCAACGTCGTGGTCTTGCCGCAGCCGGACGGACCGAGCATCGAGAAGAACTCGCCTTGGGCGATGGTGAAATCGGCGTCGGTGACGGCGATGTAGTCACCGAAGCGCTTGGTGACGTGGTCGATCTCGATGACCGGGCCACCGTGGGTCGGCCCAGGTCCCTGTGACGCTGAAGTGCGGTCTTCAGCGGTGGTGTGTGTGCCGGTCAGGGCGTGTCCTCCTCAGGTGCAGCCGTGAGAGCTGTGGATAAACAATCGCGGATCGCGCCGACCTTCGCAAGCGAATCCGCAACGAATTTACAAATCGACAATCGAATCCCTCGCTCATTCTCGGCGATATCACGTGATTCCGCGCATCGGGAGCGTGCTGCACTCTCGCCTGACCAGGTCGGGCCGGCACGGGGTGACATCGCAGGAACCGATCTTCGCAGCCAGCCGAGGAGCGCGATGCCCGTTTACGCCGATGATCATGTGGGGTAGGGACAGGAGATGGCCTCAGTCGATGTATCGGTGTCCTCCTCCCTCACCCCGGAAAAAGCCTGGTCGCTGGCTTCGGATCTGGGTCGCTTCGACGAGTGGCTGACGATCTTCGGCGGCTGGAAGAGCCCGGTGCCCGACGACATCGACGTCGGCACCGAGGTGTCCTCGTGCATCAAGGTCAAGGGATTCCGCAACGACATCCACTGGCGTGTCACCCGTTACGACGAGCCCAAGGAGATCGAACTGGTGGGCACCGGGCGGGGCGGGGTGCGGATCGGCCTGACGATGACGGTGGAGCCGCTCGACGGCTCCGACGGATCGGACTTCAAGGTGGACGCCGACCTGTCCGGCGGCCTGCTCAACACCCCGATCGGTGGACTCGTCGCCCGTGTCATCAAGGGCGACGTGCACAAGTCGGTGCGCAATCTGGCCGAGCTGCGCTGAGCCGTTCAGCCCCACTCGTGGTTCATGGCCCGGGATTCGTAGCGCGCCTCCGCCGAGGCGGTCGACCCGGACCGCGGCCGCGACGCCGCGATGAGGCCGATCGCCAGGACGGCCGTCACGGCCCCGCCCAGGAAGGTGGCCACGAAGCTGCTCTCCATCGGGGTGCCCGCCGCGGTGGTGCGGCCGAGTAGCAGCGCGACGACCGCCGCGGCGATCGAGCTCCCGACCGTGCGGGCGATGGCGTTCATGCCGGTGGCGATCCCGGTCTCGCCGGTCTCGACCTCACTGACCACCAGCGCCGGCAACGCGCCGTACCCGAGGCTGATGTAGGCGTTGGCGAGGATGCTGGCCACGATCACCTGCCAGGGCGAGTTGTGGGCGAAGGCGACGAAGGTGAACCCTACGATGCCCGCCACGGCGGCGACGATCAGCACCGGGCGGGCCCCGAAGCGGTCGATGAACCGGCCGGAGACCAGGGCGATGACGAATCCGGTGAGCGCCCCCGGCAGCAGGTAGATGACGCTGGCCTGCAGCACGGTCGCCCCGAAGCCGTATCCGGCCGTCTCGGGCTGCATCTGGACGAACTGGGTCAGGCCCAGGAACGCGAAGTACAGGCCCATGCCCACGCTGATCGTCGCGAGGTTGGTGAACAGCATCGACCGCTGGGCCAGCATCCGGGTCGACACCAGAGGGCGGGCGGCCCGCCGCTCCCACAGCCACCAGCCGACCAGCACCGCCACGCCGCCGGCCGCGGCGGCCAGGGTGCGCGGTGACCCCCAGCCCCACGCATTGCCCTGGGTGATCGCCAGCAACACCGCCGCGAGGCCGACGGCCAGCCCCAGGGCGCCCAGCCAGTCGATCGACCCGTTGGCGCGGCGCGGCCGGTTCGGCACGAGCACCACGACGAGCGCGATCACGAACACGGTGAACCCGGTGGTCAGCCAGAACACCCGGTGATAGTCGGCGTCCCCGCTCATCAGCAGACCCACCACGACCAGTCCGGTGCCGCCGCCGAATCCCAACGTGCCGGACAGCACCGCCATCGCCGAGACCATCCGGTCGGGTGCGAGTTCCTCCCGCAGGATCGCGATGCTGATCGGATACAGCGCGAACGACGCGGCCTGCAGCACCCGCCCGGCGATCAGCAGCGGCAGCGAGGAGGACAGCGCCGCCAGCACCGAGCCGGCCAGCACCACGACGAGCACCCCGAGCAGGACGCCCTTCTTGCGGTGCAGATCGGCCAGCCGCCCGATCAGCGGGGTCATCGCCGCGGCAGCCAGCAGATTGGCCGTGACCGCCCAGCTGACCGCCACCGTCGACGCGCCGAGTTGATCGGCGATGACCCCCAGCACGGGCACCACCGCGGTCTGCAGCACGGCGACGGTCAGCACCACGACGCCGAGCCCGACCACGAGCAGCCGGGGCCGTCTGACCGGGTCGCCGACCGCGGCAGCGGATCGGTCGATGCCAATCTCCTGCACGCCGGGGCTCCGATCGTTAGCCGGTCTGTGGATCTCCCGGTGATTATCGCCCGACGTCCCGCGGTGCGGGCAACCGGTCACGCCGGGGGACGCGGCGAGACCCTGAATTCATTTCGGTGCAGGCCGATTCGTGACACTGTGATGGGGTAGTGGGCGCCGGACATCGTGGCGGCCCGCCCGTGCAGAAGGGATGACCATGCGTATGTTGACTCTTGCCAAGACCGCTGGTGCGGCGTTCACCGCAGCCGCGGTGGGCGGTCTGGCCACCGCGCCCGTCGTGGAGTCGCCGTGGTATCAGCGTCTGAAGAAACCGGGCTTCCAGCCACCCCGGGTGGCGTTTCCGATCGCCTGGAACATCCTGTACTCCGACATCGCCGCGGTGTCGGCGTCGACGATCGACACACTGCACGAGCGCGGGGACCGCGACCAGGCCCGGGCCTACACCCGGGCGTTGGCCGCCAACCTGGCTTTGAACGCCGGTTGGAGCTGGGTGTTCTTCAACCGGCGCATGCTCGGGCCCGCGGCGGTGCTGGCCGGGGTGCTCACGGTCAGCAGCGCGGACCTGACCCGCCGGGCGGCGGCGGTGAATGCGCCGGCGGGTGCTGCGCTGGCGCCCTACCCGCTGTGGTGTGCCTTCGCCACGGCGCTGTCCACCCGCATCTGGCAGTTGAATCGCTGAACCGGCCACCGCCCTTTGCTTGCCGATCGGCTAGTGAAGTACTTTACGTTCGCAAAGTGCACCGCCGACGGGAGGCCGCCCCTTGGACACCGCCCCGATGTCGCCGATCAGAACATCGAGATGATCGCGGCATACTTCACCGCCTCGGCCGACGGTTTCGTGCCGACGGCCTACGCGCAGAGTCACTGGGGGGATGACCATCTCAACGGACCGGCAGTCGTGGGGCTGGCCGCACTGGCACTCGAGGACGAGTGCGGGGCGCCGGAGTTCCAGCCTGCGCGGTTGACCGTCGACCTGATGCGCGCGGCCCGCAACGCCCACACCACCGTCCGTGTCGAGGTGGTCCGGTCGGGTCGACGGGTGCACAGCGCGACGTGCGATGTCCTGCAGGACGGACGGAGCGTGGCCAGGGCGACGTTGCTGCAGTTCCGCCCGTCGGCCCCGCCGCCCGGCGAGCTCTGGACCTCCGCGGACCGCTTCCCGACACCGCCGGATCCCGACGGTGCGATCTTCCCCTACGTCGGCAGTGACGACGTCGGGTGGACCCGCTCTCCGGCCGAACACCAGAATGCCTCCCGCAAAAGGTTTTTCAACGACTCCATCCGTATCGTGGCAGACCGGCCGAACTCGCCGTTCGTCCGGGCCGCGACAGTGGCCGAGGCCACCAGCCTGGTCACCAACCTGGGCACTGCCGGGATCGGCTTCATCAACGGCGATCTGACCGTGGCGTTGTCGCGGCTGCCGGTCGACGAGTGGATCGGCATCGAGGCGGCCTCTCACAGTGCGGGCGCTGGCATCGCGGTGGGGACCGCCACCCTGTTCGACAGCCTGGGCCCGTTCGGGTCGGGGATGACCACCGCGGTCGCCAACCCGGCAGCACAAATCGACTTCAGTGCAACGGATTTCCAGCTGGGCGGCATCAACTACGAGTAGTCCCGTGGCTAGTCCATCCCGTTGGACAACACGATCGACTCTCCGCTTCGGCAGCGAGCCTGGCCGGTCAGCACCGACAGCACGGTATTGGCGACGTCGACCGGATCGAGCAGCCCCGGTCGCGGACGGCCCCGGGCGAAGACCTCCTCCACATCGTCGCGGCCCGGTTCGGGCAGGTCGGGCCGGATCGGTAGGTCGCCGGGTTGTGGATCATCGCGGTGTTCACCCCGGCGGGCAGCACAGCGTTGACCGTGATGCCGTGCTCGGCGACCTCGTAGGCCAGCGATTGCACCAGCGCCACCACGCCGGCTCTTGCTGCCGCATAGTGACCCGAGCCCGCCGCCCCGGTGCGGGCGACCACCGAGGACGTCGCCATCAAACGTCCACCGCCACTTCTGATCATGTGCGGCAGGGTCTCCCGAAATGTGTTGAACACGCCGGTGAGGTTGACGTCGATCATCCTCTGCCACCGCGCGGGCGACATCTCGGCGATCGGGCAGGCACCGGCGATTCCGGCGTTGGCGATGACGAAGTCGAGCCGGCCGAAGCGCGCGATCGCGGCATCGGCGACCGAGTTCATGGCTTCGAGATCGCGGGCGTCGGCAGTGACGGCCAGGCAGTCGCGCCCCAGCGACGGCACCGCCGCGGCGGTGTCGTCGAAGTCCGCCCGAGCCAGGGTCTGCGCGTGTGCACGTCCCTGGCCGCGGGCCCCGCCGGTGATCAACGTGACCGTGCCGTCCAACTGTCCCATCTCGCGCCCCTTCCGGTGTTCTGGTCCTCACAGGTGGACCCGCACCCCCGGCAGAACTCATCGCGCGGGGGTCACCCCGGAACGACCGTTGCGGTCAGCGCCGCCAGAAGTCGAACCGGTCGCGGCCGGGACGGAACCCGGCGGCCTCCACGATGTCGACGGCGAGATCGAACTGGTCACCGACCCGGTCGGGCAGATGGGCGTCGCTGCCGAACGACACCGCCCCGCCGCCCTGCTGATACCACCAGCGCACCAGATCCACGGAATGCAGCGGCGATTTGGTGTTGATCTCCAACGCGCGCTGCGACGAGGCCAGCGCGGAGAACACCGTTCGGTAGTGCTCCTCGAAGTCGGACTCCCGGTACGGGCCGACCCGGTCGCTGGGCCAGTACCGGCGTGGGTAGTCGCAGTGGGCCAGGACGCTGAACAGGTGCGCTCCTTCGGCCATCGTCACCATGTCGGTGAAGTAGCGCTGCATCAGCTCATGCGGGTCGGCCGTGGCGAACAGCGCCGAACCGATGCTCTCCAGGGTGCCGTCCCTCGCGATGCCGTGCAGGCTGCCCAACACCCGGTCGAAGTCGGCCGAATCGAGAACCTTTGTGACACTTGCCGAGAAGTAGTGCGGTTCACCGGCCTCGATACCGGACAGCACACGCAGGTCCGGAAACATCTCGCGGCAGCGCGCGATGTTCGCGCAGTAGCCGTCGACGTCGAAGGGAGCCACGCCGGGCCGCTCGCCGACCCGCAACGACGAATCCGCCCCCGGGTCACCGGCGCCCCAGTCGGTGAAGTCGACGTGCTCGGTGAAGGCCGCCGCGGGAATGCCGCGCCGGAGCGCCTGCTCGCACTCGCGTTCCATCGTCGACGTGTCGGCCGTGTCCCAGGACCACCGGGAATGGACGTGGTTGTCGGCGGGAAGCATCGCGTCGATGGTCGCACGCGGGCGGGGTCAGCCGCGCGGTGCGCGGACGCTCAGCCGCTCAGCTCTGCGGCCTCCCGCTGGATCTGGTCGAACTGGGCGGCCATCGCCTCGGCCAGCACGGTGGCACCCGACAGCGGCCGCACCATCACCATGAAGTCGTCGATCAGGCCTTCGTCGTTGACGTGCAGGAAGTCGCATCCGGTGATCTTCTTGCCGGCCACGGTGGCCTCGAAGACCAGCGCGTGGTCGCGGCCGTCGGTGATCTCACGGATGTAGCGGAAGTCCTCGAACACCCGCATCACCCCGCGCAGGATCGCCGCGGTGATGGGTTTACCGGGGTACGGCTTGAATGCGACAGGGCTGGTGAACACGACGTCGTCGGCCAGCAACGCGGCCATCGCGTCGGTGTCACGGGCTTCCACGGCTTCACGGAACGACTGCACTACACACCTCTTCGGAATCGGGGGACCGCACCACCCTAATGTCCCGCAGGCGCGCCGCGGCGGGGTTCTCGCCCGGGTGGCCGCGCGTAGGTTGGTGTGTGGTCACCGGCCCCGCAACAGCAGAAGGAGGCGTACGGCGATGCCACAGGTCCGCGCGTGGCGCGGCGACCCGGTGTGGCTGGCCGACGTGCTGCGCGCCGAAGGCCTGGAAGTGGTCGAATTGCCCGGATGGCGCTCGCGCGGCCACGGTGACTTCAAAGACATCCGCGGGGTGATGGTGCATCACACCGGCTCGGACTTCGCCACCGCCGCGTCCATCGCCGGCGGGCGGCCCGATCTGGCCGGCCCGCTGTCCCAACTGCACATCGCGCGCAGTGGGACGGTGACGGTGGTGGCGGCCGGGGTGGCCTGGCATGCGGGGGTCGGGATGTACCCGTGGCTTCCGGTGAACATGGGCAACTGGCACACGATCGGGATCGAATGCGCCAACTCCGGCACCGGCCCGTTGGCCCCGCACCGCCAGAACTGGCCCGATTCCCAGTATTTCGCGCTGGTCGGGGCCTGCGCGGCGATCTGCCGACGGCTCGGTCACCGGGCGGGCCGAACCATCGGACACAAGGAGTACGCCGGCCGCGCGCAGGGCAAGTGGGATCCGGGCGCGATCGACACGGACCGGCTGCGCGCCGACGTGGCACGTCAGATCGGCGCTGTGACGCCTGGACGGGCACCGCGACCCGGGGTGCCGGTCGGTGCCTACGCCGAGGTGTTGCTCTTCCGCGGAATGTCCGGCCCGCAGGTCGCCGAACTGCAGCGCCGGCTCAAGTTCGCCTATGCGGCCTACGCCGGCGCCCTGGAGATCACCGCAGAGTTCGGCCCCGACACCGAGGCGGCGGTGCGTGAGTTCCAGCGCCGCACGCCCGGATTGCGCGTCGACGGCATCGTCGGACCGGCCACCGCGGCCGCGCTCGAGCTGCGCCTGGTCGGGCCGCAGCCGTGATCAGAGTCGGCCCACCCGTTCGAGCCCGTCGACGGTGTCGGCGATCGTCTCGGCCGGATCGCGCTGGACGATACCGAGTTCGCGCTCGCTGGGCCCGTCGTCGGAGGTGGGCATCTGGGTGTAGTACTGCATCGCCGCGGAGTTGATCGGCGTCTCGACCGGAAGGTACGGGCCGACGACGTCGAGCAGCCGCCCTGCGCTGCGCAGCGCCACGTCCGGCACCGGGAAGACGGCCAGTGACTTCTGCGCCGCATCGCCGATCATCGAGGCCAGCCGGTCCACCGGGACACGCCGGCCGCCGGCCATGTAGCGGCGCGGGCCGCGGTCCGGCTCCAGCAACGCGACATGCAGTGCGGCGAGATCACGCACGTCGATGACGATCCACGCGGCACCGCGCCCGGGCACACCGTGCATCTTCACCGCCGCCTCGACCCCTTCGGCGGCCTCGCCGAACTGATCGCCTGCCGGCGGGCCGAGCACCATGCCGGGATAGGTGATGGACACCGGCGCCCCGGCATCCTGCAGGCCCCGCGCATAGGCCTCCACCGCGGCTTTCGACCGGCCGTACCCGTCGCTGCCGCCGACCACCGGCAGGTCGGCGTGCAGCACGTCGAGCCCGGGACGGAACAGCGCGGTGAAGCTCGAGACGTGCACGATCGGGTCGATGCCCGCCGCCGCGGCGCCGCCCAGGATGTTGCGGGCACCCTCCAGATTGGTGTGCAGCATCTCGTCGGCACGGTTGGGATCGGTGGAAACCATCGCTGCACAATGGATCACCGCGTCACAGCCGTCGAGGGCCCGCGCGGTGGACTCTGCGTCGGCGATGTCGCCGGTCACGTGGTCACCGATGTCGACACCGAGTTGCTCGGCGCTGCTGCTGAGCCGGCCGACGTTGCGGACCAGGAAGCGCACCCGGTGTCCGGCGTCCTCGACGGCCTTGGCGGTCCACGCCCCGACGAATCCGGTGCCGCCGGTGATCAATACCTTCATCTGCCCTCCGTCTCGTTGGCCGTACACCATGTCGGACGGTACCCAAGTCCCTGTCGGCTCAACCTGCCCGCGGTACCCACCCCTGGCCACCGTCGACGCTCTACAGTGACGTGATGGGGGAGCGAGCCGAGCCGCCGACGGGCTACGAGCAACCACGGGTCGATCCCGGCGCGATGGCGCTGGCAACCGTGGCCGGCGCGGTGGCGTTCATCTTCGGCGAGGGCGACTGGGACATTCTGGCCGTCGTCATCGGGCTGCTGCTGCTGACGATCCTGCTGGGGCACCACCGCGCGGCGCCGCCGGGCCGGACCCCGCGGACATTCCTGCTGCGGGCGGCGTTCGGTGCCACGACGGGCCTGGCCTTGTGCATCGCGATCGCGCCGGCGATCGAGCACCTGATCATCATCCCGTTCTTCCACGAGGAGTACGACGACGGCTTCTCGCCGGACGCCTGGAACACCACCGTCACCATCGCGCTGTTGTGGTTCGTCGTCACGGCGCTGTTGGCGCTGCTGGAGCCGCGTATCGCCCGGTGGCTGGACAGGTCGCCCAAAGAAAGGCCGGCCGCCGGCGGATAGCCGCTCGATTGACGGGCGTCAAACTTTTCGGGCTGATCGCCCGTGCCCGGCCCGGGCGCCGGTATACGTTGGCCCGGTGTCCTCGTCGCTGCGTCCACGCCTCATCGAACGCCCCACCGATCTGACCGCTGACTGGCTCACCGAGGTGCTCGGGCAGGGCACCGTGGCGGGTTTCACCGTCGAGCGCATCGGCACCGGCCAGATGAGCGAGTGCTACCGCGTGAGCCTGGAATACGCCGAGGGCCAGAGCGGTCCCGCCTCGGTGGTGCTCAAGGTCGCCGCGGCAGACCCCAGCAGCCGTGCGACCGGGCTGGCGATGGGGCTCTACCAGCGCGAGGTGGGTTTCTACACCGACATCGCTCCCGGTCTCGGCGGCCCGGTCGCACCGTGCCACCACGCCGCCTACGACCCGTCGAGCGGGGCGTTCGACCTGCTGCTCGCCGACGCCGCGCCGGCCAGCGTGGGTGACGAGGTCCGCGGTGCGACGGCCGAACAGGCGCACCTCGCGCTGACCCAGATCGCGCTCGTGCACGGCCCGCTGCTCAACGACGAAACGCTGGCGGCCGCCGACCGGCTGGGCGGCGAATCGCCGGTCAACCAGGGTTTGATCACCACTCTGTACGCCGGGTTCATCGACCGGTACCGCGACCAGATCCTCGACGAGCACCGAAACGTCTGCGCACGGCTGGTCGAGAGCTTCGACGCCTACATGGCCGCCGAGGCCGACCGGGACGGACCGCGTGGGCTGATCCACGGCGACTACCGGCTGGACAACATGCTGTTCGGGCAGCCGGGCGCCGACCGACCGCTGACCGTCGTCGACTGGCAGACCGTCACCTGGGGTCCGGCGTTCACCGACGTCGCCTACTTCCTCGGCTGCGCGTTGCCGATCGCGGCGCGGCGGGAGCACTACGACGCGCTGCTGCGCGCCTACACCGACGCGCTCGGGCCCGGCCGCGGTGTCAGCCTCGACGATGTCCGCGAAGGGGTGCGCCACCAGAGCTTCTTCGGCGTGCTGATGTCGATCGTGTCGCCCATGCTCGTCGAACGCACCGAGCGGGGCGACGAGATGTTCATGGCCATGATCGCGCGGCACTGCCAGCATGTGATCGACACCGACGCGCTGGCGATCCTGCCGGCTCCAGCCGCGCCGCAACCGTTGCAGCCCAGCGCCGCCGACGAAGGCCGGCACACCCCCGACGAGGATCCGCTGTGGAGCGAGAGCTGGTATTTCGACTTCGCCGACCCCGGGCAGGACTTCGGGGGGTGGTTCCGGCTCGGGCTGATTCCCAACCAGGGACACGCCTGGATCAACGCCGTGCTGTGCGGACCGGGTATGCCCACCGTAGCGGTGCTCGACTTCGAGGTGGCCCTGCCCGAGGATCACACGAACGTGCACAACGCCGACGCCTCGTTCGGGATGGACGTCCTCGACCCGCTGCGCACCTTCCGCGTCACCGTACGCGGTCGCGGACAGGCCTACGACGACCCTTCGGCGATCCTTCGCGGCCAGAGCGGTCGGCAGGTCGACGTGGACGTCGACCTGACCTGGACCACGGTCGGCACCCCGTATCAGTACCGGATGTCGCCGAGGTACGAGATTCCCTGCCAGGTCAGCGGATCCGTCACCGCCGACGGCCGGACCTTCGAGCTGGCGGCGGTAGCCGGGCAGCGTGACCACTCCTGGGCGCCGCGTGACTGGTGGTCCATGGACTGGGTGTGGAGCGCGCTGCACCTCGATGACGGCACCCACGTTCACGGGGTCGAGATCCGGATTCCGGGAATGGGGCCGCTGTCGGTGGGTTACCTGCAGAACCCCGGAGCGCCGCTGGTGGAACTCGAGCAGGTCACCGCCCGGGAAACGTTCGCCGACAACGGCTTACCGCTCGGCACCGAATTGACCTACGAGCCCGGAGGTGTCGCGGTCACCATCGATGTGCACGGTCACGGGCCGGTCCTGCTGACCTCGCCGGACGGGCGGTTGAGTCGGTTCCCCCGGGCGTGGGCGACCGTCACGGCTGCCGACGGCCGCACCGGGGTGGGCTGGATCGAATGGAATCAGAGCCAGTCCTGAGGCGCCGGAGCCGGTCGGGAGATTGTGGAAGGCGCGGGCAAAAACGGTAAAAATGAGAGGCCGAAAGCCGCAACCTCTGTGGCCTCTCGCTTGTACCGCACGAATGCGGGATCCGCGCCTGCCTGAAGGTTATTCCGACCGTGGTGCTCACTGCAAGTTGCGCGTCCGGACCAGCGAGGTCAGCCCCATCTGCCGGTACAACGTCGACGGCGGCAGCCTCCGGAAGCCGCGCACCCCCGGGGACCGGGTGGCGGCCTGAACGATCTTGCGGGCGATGCGGTAGTCGACGTCTTTGAGTGTGCCCCGGTCGGTGGTGGCCTCGAGCAACGCCGACAATCCGGCCACGGCGAACGGACTCGCGGGATCGAGCATCACGTTGGTCGCGGCCACCAGATGGCGGGCCCGCTGCTCGACCGGCAGCGGCGTCAGCGCCGGAGCGGCGCCGTCGATGCGTGTCACGATCCGGCTCACCAGGCGGCGCAGCCGAGTCGGGCCCAGGCTCACGGTGCCCACCGCGGAGACCGACAACCCCAGGCAGTCGACCCGATCCCGGCCGCGGTATGCCGGATCCGCCGCGCAGGGCAGCCCGGGGGCGCTCAGCGCGGTACGCACCTCCTTGTGCAGCGCGCGGCGGACGCCCAGTCTGCCGGTGAGCGCGTCGATACGGTTGTCCGCCTCGTGCAGCGCGGCCAGATCGCCGTGGGCGACGAGGAAATCATCGTTGTACCGGGCGTAGAAGACGCCGTCGATGCCGAGGACGGCCTCATCCATCGGGACGGCCGCCAGGTTGCCCAGCAGCGGGACCAGCGGCGTGCCCATCGCGATGCCGTTGACCCGGGTGAAGTGCGCTCCATCGGAGTCGCGGACCACGGGCCGCACCAGGGAGGTGATCAGATCCCAGGTGCGGCTGTCGATGTCGCCGGTGCTGCTGCCCAGCGAGGCGACCTGACGCAGGGTCTGCCACAGGGCGGCGTCCGGCCCGACGGGGAGATTGTCGCCGTACTTCTCGAAGTCGGATTGCAGGACGTAGACCGGCCCGCCCCTCGGCCCGACCCGTGCCCGGTGCGCCCGGATGAAACCGGCGAAAGCCCGCATCGCCGAGACATTCGTCAGCCCGGGCAGGTAGGAGTACACACCCGGTAGGCCGTGGCAGCGGGCGTTGTGCGACAGCAGCTTGAACAGCGCCGAGCCGACGATGTGATCGATGAAGCCCGGTTTGTGGGCGGCGCGGCGCTTGCTGCCGTCCTCGAGGAACCAGAGGTCGACGGGTTCGGGGCGGTAGCTCCCCTCGGCGATGCTGGCGGCGATCGCGCGCGACAGCGCCTGGCGGTCGGTCGCCGCGGCGAAGTAGCTCACGCCGGCCGCGGCCTCACCGAAGCCCATGCCACGTTCGCTGCGCTTGGTGAAGATCCGCAGAATGGCGTCGTCGTAGGTTTTGGCTTCGACCATCCGCTGAGCGATGTCCTCCGGCTCAGCGGGCATGATCCACATCCTGCGCCGGCCACCCACCCAATCGCCATGTCTGGAGGGTGTGCAGCCACCGGCGGAACTGTTCGGGCTCGGGCTCGTCGGGAAGCAGGAAGATCATCTGCACCTTGTTGCGGTGGAAGATCGGCGACAACCAGCGCCCCGCCACCTGGGCGACGAGGGCGTCGTCGTCGAGGCTGCGGATGGCGGCGGGCAGGATCGCCACCAGCAGGTCCGGGTCCAGCGAGCGCATGTCCCGGACTCCGGCGCGGGTTTTCACGTTGGCGACAAAGCCGTCGGGAAATATCCGCAGGAACTCGTCGCGCAGGATCTCCGGGCTCTGCGGCGGTTTCGGTGCGCCCTGGGCGGGGCGCAGCCAGCCCTCGGCGACGATGCGGTCGAGTGCGGCCGTCCCGTCGGGCGCCGGGTCCTTCCAGTAGTAGCCGCGATTCGCCGCACCCCCGGTCATGGTCTGGACCAGCAGGTGTGGTGCCCGGCCCGGCTCGACCTGCTGCTCACGTTCGTAGAAGATCAGTGACGTCGCCGAGCAGAACGCCAGGCACCCGGTGCCGTCGAGGGTTCGGCGCACCACATCGATCGCCGCGGAGCGCTGCCGGGAGGGAATCCATTCCGGTACCGAGATCGTCCCGGCCCGTACCGGACCGGTCTCGCCGCTCAGAGCCCGGATCCAGTCTCCCAGTGGAAGCTGGGTGGGGCGGGCCGGTCGGCGGTCGGCGAGGTGCTGCAGGTTGATGTGCACGATCAACAAGGCGATCATCGCCGCGGTGATCTCGACCAGGTCGGAGGCGGGGTCGGGGTCGAGCCACACCAGCGCCAGCAGCAGCATCGAGAAGACGATGGTGGCATTGAGCGCACGGAACCGGCCCTCGGCGAACAGCCTGATCTGATAGGTGCCGACCAGGCCGCGGACCACGAACAGGGGTAGCAGCGCGAGCAGGAAGCTGAACGGAATGCCGGGAAGCACGAATAGTCCCAGAATCACGGCCAGCGCCCAGAAGAACGCGGTGATCACCGGGGTGATGCTGAGCAACTTGTGGAAGAACCACACCCGGTATTCCCGCAACGCCGCCAGCCGTCGCAGCCGGACGAAGTCGAAGTAGAACACCACGGTCGCCTCGTAGGCGCCGCGGAACAACGGCAGCACCAGGTAGAAGAACTGAAACGCGTCGATCTCGCGCCACGCCTGCACCCCGGCGGTCAGGTCGAAGGCCCGGGTGTTGGTGCCGTAGATGCCCGCGATCAGCAGCACCACCACCGCGTCGAGGCGCAGACCGAACCCGGCCAGCGTGGCCTCGGCGCCCTGCCGCAGCGGGATGGCCGGAAGCGACCACCGGAAACGGCGCGGCGCAGGGATGTTCAGCGACGTGCCGGTCAGCCGGTAGAGCCTCAGTGTGAAATGCACGGTGATCCAGATGGACAGCGCGTTGGAGGCGATGATCGCCAGGACGACCGCGGCGGTCGGGTAGAAGAACACGCCGACACCGAGAACGAGCAACTGGACGATGTTGGGTGCGAACAGCGACCACAGCGGCCGGTAGATGCGCCGGGTGGCATACATTCCCGAATGAAGCACCCGCACCGGCATGCGCAGCGCGACCTCGATGATGATCAGCAGCGCGTAGAGCTGGCCCACCGGGTTGCCGTCCTGGGGGAGCAGCAGCACCAGCACCGCCGCCCCGAGCAGCGTCGCCCCGGCCGCCGCGATCGCCGACAGCACCAGCCAGCTGCCGATCTCCCGCTCCACCGACTCCCGGTCACCGGCCAGCGCGAACGTCCTCAGTCGTTCGCGCATGACCTCCAGCAGCCCCCACCAGGCGCCGCTGACGATCAGGCTGCCCACCCGCAGCACCATCACCGTGAAGGCCGCCACCCCGCCGAGGCTGGCAAGGATGATCAGGAACTCGGCGACGTGCAGCACGAAGGTGGTGCCGTCGAGCAGCAGCGCGTACCGGAGCCGATAACGGAAGTAGGCGAACATCTTTCCGGTGAGCAGGCACTCGTACAGCGACACCGTGCGTTTCCTGCGGCGCGCGGTCCGGTCCAGCCACCGGTCGATGTCGTTCACCGGCGAACCTGTCGGCGATGACGACAACTTCATGTGACCTTTCGCTGGCGATGGCTCAACGCCGAGGCGGTCCTGTGGCAGGCTGGTGAACGAGGTGGCCGAACGCTCGATCGGCGTTCCCGCCCCGGTAGAAGGGTGCCCCATGCAGCGCGGTGACGTCGCCGTATTGTCGATATCGGCAGCCTTGGCGGCCGTCGTCGTCGCCGCGGTGACATTCAGCCTGGTGGTCCTGGACCGGGAGTCCACCACCATGGTGTCGCGCAGCAGCACGTCGAGCTGGCTGGTGGTGACCTGGGGGCCCGGTTTCTGCGAAGTCGAGTCGGCGAGCCCGGCGTGCGCGTCCGGTGACATCGACCGACTCGGTCAGACGCTGGTGCTGCACGGTTTGTGGCCGCAACCGCCGGAGAACCAGTACTGCGGGGTGCCGCTGACGCTCGCGGAGCGGGTTCGCCGCGGGGCGGGCGGATTGCCGCAGGTCGCGCTGTCAACCGACGTGAACACACAGTTGTCGACGGCGATGGCCGATTCGGCGACGCTGGCCACCCACGAGTGGTACGCGCACGGCACCTGCTCTGGGGTGCGGCCCGACGAGTACTTCGCCGACGCGGTGGCGCTCACCGACGCGGTGCGCGAACTGCTCGATCCGGTCTTTCGGCAGGCATCGGGGGGTGAGCTGACCGTGGACACGGTCCGCGCCCGATTCGATGACCGACTCGGTGCGGGTACCGGTGACCGGGTCGGGCTGAGCTGCCGTAAGCAGATCAGCAAGACCGCGATGGTGGTCGACGTGCGGTTGTCGCTGCCGCCGGTGGCCGCGATGCGTGCGATCGACGACAAGCTGGCCCTGGCGGCGTTGCTCAGCCATGCGCCCCCGATGCATTCGCCGTGCCGGCAGGGTCACGTGGCCTAGCCGCGCCGCCGTCGAACCCGAAAGCGTCTGTGTGGTTGAGGTATTGGCGCACATTCCCGCCGAAGCCACTACGGGACCGTCGGGTTCCCTCCAGCCCCGGCCGGGCACCTGCGGCAATCTGGTTCAGGCCGACCTCATCGGCCGGCGGAACCGCTGGCGAGCCGACGCGGCATGCTGCCGGCAGAAGGCGCCGTCGGTGGTGGGCAGCCAACCGAGGTCCACGAGAACCTCGTTGAGCAGGCGGCGGGCGACGAATTCGTCACGAGGGGTTTCGCGCGACGGGGGAGATGACAACACGATGAGAGCCTGGCAACTACCGCATCGAATCTCGAATTCGTAGATAGGCCTGGACAATTGAACTCTTCTCGGCATTCGGCGACAACAGAGCGGCGCCGGTGCCGATCACGACAGTCTATCGTCACTCGGGCCCGTGCGCCTCCGCTGGCGGCCGCAGGATCAGAAACGGGCCGGCGGTCGGCAGAGAAATCCGGCGTTTGTCGCGATACTTGTAATACTCCATCAACACACCGGGGCCGCCGACGCAGCCGGCGGCCGCTTACGCCCTACGGGCAGGGGGATTGCGCGTGACAACTGTCGCCATCTATCTCGTCGTCACCTTCGGGCTCGGCGGGCTCGCACTGGCGGTCCGCCTGCCACCGCTGGTCGGCTTCCTGGCGGCAGGATTCGTCATCAACGCACTCGATGTCCCCAACGTGCCCCAGTTGGAGGTGCTGGCGGACCTGGGCGTCACGCTGCTGCTGTTCGCGATCGGTCTCAAGCTCGATGTCCGGATACTGCTGCGCCGTGAGGTGTGGCTGACCACGTCGGTGCACATGGTGATCAGCGTGGTCCTGGGCAGTCTGGCGATGTGGCTGGGGGCCGTCGCCGGCGTGGCGATGCTGTCCGGGCAGAGCATGCAGACCATCGCCCTGCTGGCCTTCGCGCTGTCGTTCTCCAGCACCGTGTTCGTGGTCAAAGTCCTCGAAGAGCGTGGCGAATCGCACGCGCTCTACGGGCGTGTCGCCATCGGCATCCTGGTCATGCAGGACATCATCGCCGTGGTCTTCCTGACGGCGACCAGCGGGCATCTGCCCAGCCCGTGGGCGCTGGCCCTGGTCGGCCTGTGGCCGCTGACCCGGCTGTTGCGCAAGATCTGGAGCCGGCTGGGCCACGGTGAGATGCAGTCGCTGTTCGGCATCGTGATGGCGTTCGTGCCGGGGTACGCGCTGTTCACCGCGGTCGGGCTGAAGGGTGACCTGGGTGCGCTGATCATCGGTGTGCTGCTGGCCTCGCACCCGGCGTCCTCGGAGCTGGCCCGCTCGCTTTTCCACATCAAGGAACTGCTGCTGGTGGGATTCTTCGTGTCGATCGGCCTGACCGGGCTACCGGACCTGCCCACGATCGCGGTGGCGGTGCTGATGGTGCTGCTGTTGCCGTTCAAGGCGGGCTGGTATGTGGCCCTGCTGTCGATGATGAAGCTGCGGCACCGCACCGCGATACTGGCCGGGCTGAGCCTGATGAACTACTCCGAGTTCGGCCTGATCGTGGTGTCGGTCGGGGTGTCGGTCGGCCTGCTGGCCGAAGCCTGGCTGGTGGAGATGTCCATCGCGGTGGCCCTGAGCTTCGTCGTCTCGGCCCTGGTCAACGGTCGCGGCCATCTGATGGTGGAGAAGATCGCTTCCCGGTTGCCGGCTCAGGACGAGCGCAATCTGCAGCCCGAGGAACGCCCCGTCGACGCCGGCGACGCCGAAGTGGTGGTGATCGGCATGGGGCGCGTCGGGTTCGCCGCCTATCAGCGCCTCACCGACCACTACGGGCTACGGGTGGTCGGTGTCGACTACGACGGGCCCCGGATCGGGCGCCTCGCGGATCAGGGGCTGCGGGTCATCGAGGGGGACGCGACCGACCTGGACTTCTGGAACCGGATGCGCCGGTCGGGCTCGGTGCGCATCGCCGTGCTGGCCATGCCGCGCCACGGTGCCAACGTCACCGCGCTGGAGTGTCTGCGCGAGTCCGGGTTCAGCGGCCAGGTGGCCGCCGTCGCCCGCTACGACGATGAGGTCCAGTGGGCCAAGGACCACGGGGTCGACATCGCGTTCAACGTCTATGCCGGTGCCGGGCTCGAACTGGCCGACCAGGTGGGCCGGGGTGAGGACGAGCCGGAAACCGAGGCCGGGTCCGGGGAGGATCCGACGCGCGCCGAGTCGGCCCGCCCGGGTGAGAGCGGGCGCCCCGACGGAACGTGAGGTCTCCCGGGGGCTGCGGCGATCAGGCCCGGCCGAGGCGGGTGACCACGCCCCGATCGCCGTCGACCCGCACCCGATCCCCGGTCTCGAGCACCTGGGTGGCCACCAACGTGTTGACCACACACGGCAGGCCGTACTCCCGTGCCACCACGGCGCCGTGTGACACCGAACTGCCGATGTCGGTGACCAGCGCCGCGATCACGGTGAAGTACGGGGTCCATCCGACGTCGGTGACCGGCGCGACCAGGATCTCCCCGCGCTGCACCTGCCGGGCATCCCGAATCGACTTCGCGACGCGCACGGTGCCCTCCACGGTTCCGCGGCTGGCCGGGCGTCCGACGATCTGATCGTCGGACGACGTGTCCGGCGGCGGGGCGAGCACCGGCGTGGGCCGGCCCAGCGAGACGTCGTCGAACTCGAGGGCATCCTGGAATTTCAGCGCCTCGCGGCGCTGCGCCGCGCGTCGCACCAGCTCGGTGGTGTCGCCGTCACCGACGACGCGGTGCAGCTCGGCGCGGTCGAAGAAGAAGACCAGATCGGCGTCGGGGAGCCGGCCGGAGCGGGCCAGCACCTCGCCGAGATGTCGATAGCCGCGCTTGAGCGCATGCGCCATCAGCGCCATCTTGGATTTGGTCTCCTCGCGCCCGCGCGCGCCGCCCTGCGCGAGCCGGGCCAGGAACCTCATCGCCGGGGAGTCGGCCTGAGCGCCGCCGGACCCGCGTTCGGCGCGGTGGGCGGGCTCGTCAGGCTGGGCTGGGTCGGCAGGGTTCGCTGTTGCGCCGAGCATGACCTGCATCATCGACCCCAGCCCGGCGGGGTCCTGCGCCCAGGACGGGTCGCGCATGCACAGTTCGCGGTAGCCACGGTGACCGTGCCGAGCCAGGAACTGCCGAAGCGCCGCACCGGCGGTGCCGTCGGCCGACCGCAATTCGGCGACCGCGACATCGGGTTCGGCTGAACGGAACCGCTCGGCGGTCGCGGGGTCATCGGCGATGCTGCGCACCACTGCGTGCAGTTCGCCGACCATCATGGCGCTTTCCACGTCGCTGGCCCCGGCCATCAGTGCCATCGCCTCGGCCCGGCCGTCGTCTTCGCTGCGCCCGCTCTTGAGCGCCTGCCTGATCACGACGCTCTCGAGGATGTTGGCCGCCACCGCCGCGCGGGACGACGACCGGACGTGGGTCAGCGTGACGTCGCAGTACAGCTCGACACCGGCCTCCAGCTGCTCGAGGACCAGCAGGGGGTCGTCGCCGTCCGGGATCCGGTACCCGGTGATCTGGCGGTGCAGCCGGCGGATCGCCGGACCCGCGGACAGCGCATGCGAGGTGAGCAGGATGGTGTTGACGAGTTTGCGCCCGAACGGTTTCGGCGGTTTGGGCTCCAGCTCGTCGATCACCCGGCCGCAGATCGACATGGAGAACTGCTCGAGCGAGTTGCCCAGGATGCCCGAGCTCAGCGCCGTCCCCTCGGTCATGTTCAGGAACATGTGCCCGTAGAAGTACCCGACCTGCAGCCAGGGCTTTTCGTAGCTCGGCTGGGCGCGCGCGACCACCTGGGTCATCTGCATCGCGTAGTCGATGGCATGGCCGGATACCGACGCGGTGAGCGGGCAGAACGCACCGGGCATCATCTCGCCGATGTTGCATCGGGTGTAGACGTGGGTGTCGCCGGCCAGCGGCGAGTCCATCTCGTTGAGGTCTGCGGGCAGGGTGGTGATGGGCCGGGCCTGCAGCCACCACAGCGTCCCGGACCGGTCGATCGCCCACTCCAGATCCATGGGTTTGGCCCAGTGCTGTGCGGCGCGCAGCGCACCGGAGCGGATCTCGGCGATCTCCTCGGGTGACAGGACCGGTGGGGTACCGGTTTCCTGGATCAGCGGGCTGCCGTCGGCGCCGAGCACGATGTGGTCGGGGGAGGCGGAGCCGTCGACGAGCGCCTCCCCGAGCCCGGCGATCGCGTCGATCACCATCAGGTCGCGCCGGCCGGTGGCCGGATCCGCGGTGAACACCACGCCGGCGGCGCGCGCATCGACCATCTGCTGGACGACGATGTTCATCGTGGCCGGGCGGTCTGTGCTGTAGGACGACGCACGCCGCGAACCCACCGATTCGGCGCACGTGCGGATCGCCGCGGCGAAATTCTCGGCGGTGTCGACGCCCAGCACGGTGTCGTACTGGCCGGCGAAGGACTGGTCGTCGCCGTCCTCGCCGACGGCCGAGGACCGCACCGCCACCGGCGTCGCCCCGTTGGCCGCCATGTGGGCGAACCGTTCGGCTGCGCCATCGAGCGCGGCGTGCATGGTCGCGTCGGCGATGACGAACCCCACCGGCACGCACAGCCCGAGGCGCCGCAGCTCGGCCAGTCCCGCCGCCTTGCCGCCGAAGCGGGCGTCGGTGATGTCGTCGAAGTCGACTGTATTCAAGGTCATCTCGTCAGCTCAGCGCGTCCACGATCTCGGTGAGTGCCCCGAGTTCGATGGGTCCGGGTTGGTACAGGCAGATCCGGTCCGACACGCCGTCGACCCGGTCGCGGATGTGGGTCGCGATCTCGGCCGGGGTCCCGCATGCGGCGATGGTGTGCAGGATGTCGTCGTCGATCAGTGTGGCCATCTCCTGCCAACGGCCCTGTTTGGACATCGCGTTGAGCTCCGGCTGCAGCTCCCCCCAGCCGTGGGCATCGAGCACCGGCCGGTAAGCGGGCGTGGAACCGTAGAACGCCAACAGCATTCGCGTGGAGGCGTGGTCGTCGTCGCGTCCGGTGGCGACCGACACGATGATCTCGGGAACCACCGCGAAATCGGCTTCGCTGCGTCCGGCCGCGGCCAGGCCCTCGCGGACCGCCGGAAGCGTCGTCTCGTGCAGGAAACGCTTCGAGCCGAACGGCATCACCAGCAGGCCGTCGGCAACCTCCGCCGTCGCGCGGGTCAACCGGGGCCCCAGCGCCCCGAGATAGATGGGCGGCGGGCCGAACGGGTTGGGGCCGGGGTTGAACGTCGGCGTCATCAAGGTGTGCCGGAAGTACTCGCCGCGGAAGTCCAGCCGGGCGCCGTCGTTCCACGCCGCGAAGATGGCCCGCAGCGCCCCGACCATCTCCTTCATCCGGGCGACCGGGCGGTCGAAACCGGTGCCGTAGTGCTTCTCGATCTGGGCGCGCACCTGGGTGCCGAGTCCGAGGATGAACCGGCCGTCGGTCAGCAGCTGCAGATCGTTGGCCTGGTGGGCCAGATGAATCGGATTGCGGGGGAATGCGATCGCCACGTTGGACATGATGTCGAGACCGGTGACCGTCGAGGCCAGCACCAGCGGTGTGAACACGTCATGGGGACCTTCGAAGGTGAACACACCCGAGGCCCCGGCCTCGCGCAGCGCGGCCGCCCGTTCGGCGGCGTCGGTGGGCCCGAACAACGCTGTCATGATCTTCATCGGCTGCGCCTACTCCGCGACGTCGGTCCAGTCGGAGAAACCCGACGGATGGTGTGGCCCGAGAACACCGTGCTCGAACAGTCCGGCACCCGCACAGGTGCGTCCGTCGGCTTCGGTGCACACCGCCTTGCCCACGTGGTCGATCAGGCTGAACGGCGCTCTGGCCATCACGGCGGGGTCGGTCAGGTCGAAGCTGACCCGCTCGGTGAACGGACCTTCCTTCCACGTGCCGTGCGCCCAGGACGAGTCACCGCCGTAGCCTGAGCCGAAGGCGATGGGGGCGAACAGTTTCGACTCGACATCGAGCTGAATGTGGTCCCCGGCACGGTTCATGAACTCGACGTGGGCGCCGTGCGGGATTCTGGTTCCGGAGGTGTAGTGGATCGTGGCGCGCACTCCGTCGAGTTGTTCCACGGTGCCGTCGCGCCAGCGGCGGGTGCAGTCGTAGAGGCTGCGGTGGCCGTCGGGATCCTCCTGCAGGATCAGGAACAGCTGGTAGTCCTCGAACGCCAGCGGCAGGTACAGCCACCACATCCCGCGGAACGCGGTATCCGGGCGTCCTGCCGGTTCCGCCTCACCGATGGGCCGGATGCCCCAGGACCGGTCGCGGCTGGCCACGCTGGTGTCGTGGTCGACGGCCAGCCGCTCACCGTCCACCTCGATCCAGCCCCGCCAGCTGCCGACCTGGGCGAAACGCGACGCCTGCAGCGTCACCCGCCGGTCGGTCAGCATCTCGTGCGGCCGTTCCATAGCGGCCGGGAACAGCCCGCGCCAGGTGAGGTCGGCGGAGATCCCCTCGGTCTCGGCGACCGTCAGGTGCAACTCCTGCAGCGGCTCGACGACGTCGAGACGATAGCCGTTGACGTTCTGATGCAGTCGGTCGTCGTCGAGGGCGTCGCTGAACCGGACGGCGGTCTGGGTGTCACCACGGCGGACGACGAAGTACGCGTCCTTGACTCCCAGCCGGGGGTAGTAGCCGATTCCGGTGAGCACCATGAAGCGTCCGTCCCGATCGAGCACATTGAAGTACGACCGGTCGTAGAAGTTGCGATCCGAGGTCGCCGGGGAGCTGATCGGGGCCGGCGTCTGGTGGATGGGGTACTCGTCGAGCGGGCTGAGGTGCACGAGCTCTCCGTTCAAATACGATACGAAGCGTATTGGAATTACACTGCGACCATGACAGCAGATCGCCGCACCGATGGCAAGGATGCTGCACGCCCGTCACCGGGGCGGCCCCGCGATGGCCGGATCGACGCCGCGATCATCGCGGCGACCCGGGAGTTGATCCTGCAGACCGGTTACTCCGCGCTGTCGCTGTCGGCGATCGCCGCGCACGCCGGCACGACCACGGCCGCCATCTATCGCCGGTGGTCGGGCAAGGCCCACCTGGTCCATGAAGCGGTGCTGCCCGACGCGGCGATCCCGACGCCCGTCGGGTCCGGAGAGGTCCGGCAGGACATTCACGCGTTGGTCGAGACCACCCGGGCGATGTTCGACCGGCCGGAGGCGCGGGTCGCCCTGCCGGGCCTGATCGCCGACACGGTTGCCGACCCTGCGCTGCACAGCATGATGATCGCCCGCCTCACCGCGAACCTGGCGGCCTTCGAAACCCGCTTCGGGCAGGGGCGCCGCGGCGACGAGGAGTTGCCGATGCTCGCCGAAGTCGTTGCGGGCACGGCGATCTTCCGCATCCTGATCCGCCAGGACGCCGCCCTCGACGATGCCTGGGTGGAGGCGATGACCGAGATGATCGCCGAGCGTTGGCCATCGGCGGCTGAACCGTCGCCCTGGTGATCGGCAACCTGCTGATCATCGACGCAGCGCTGCGATACCGTCGGGAATGTCGTCGACCAAGCCCCTTGTCATCGGCTTCCACTTCGATGTGATGTGCCCGTGGGCCTATCAGACCTCGAAGTGGATCCGGACGGTACGGGAGAGTGTGCCGCTGCGCATCGACTGGAGATTCTTCTCGCTCGAAGAGATCAATCGCGAGGACGGTAAGAAGCACCCGTGGGAACGGGACTGGTCCTACGGCTGGGGCATGATGCGCGTCGCGGCGATGCTGCGCCGGTCGTCCATGGATGACTGCGACCGTTTCTACGAGGCGGCCGGGCGGGCGCTACACGAGCAGGCGCGCAAACCGCACCGCCCGGAGGTCGCCGCCGAGATCTGCGCCGACCTGGGTCTGGATCCGGCCGTCGTGCAGGCGGCCGTCGACGACCCGACGACTCACGACGACGTGAAGGCCGACCATGACGCGGTCGTCGCGCACGGCGGCTTCGGCGTGCCCACGCTGGTGTTCCCCGGCGATCGCCACGTGTACGGACCCGTGGTCGCACCCGCACCGACCGGTCGCGACGCGCTGGATCTGTGGGATCTGACGCTGGCCTACAGCAGGGTGCCCTACGTCTACGAGCTCAAGACTCCCAAGACCGACGCCGACTTGACCCACATCGCCGACGTGTTCCGTCCCTACCTGGAAGCCCGCGACTGGGAGAGCCGGGAAAAGCCCGCGCCGTGACTACCCGGTGGGTGGCCGGCCTCGTTTCCGGGCGAAGCAGGATCCAGACGTGCCGGCTATCGGTTGTCGCGTGGTCGGCGAGGCGATCGGGTCCGGCGGGCGCTGCAGGTGCCGGCGAATGTTGCGAAGCCAACACTTCGAGGGTGTGTCTGCTCAATATTTTTGGGTTTCTTCGAGAAGGCCCCAATTCTTAGCCTTCGCAGGTTGTTTCGTGAGGTCACAGCCGCGGTGGCGCGCCCTGTGCGTTTCTGGCCGGCATTCAGCGTTCCGGGGTCGTGTCGGTCGAGCAGTCTGGCGCTTGCATCTCCGATGGCTGCGAGAGCGCCTGCATCAACACCACCGCCCGCGCGCGGCTGAAGCGCGTTGAGGGGCTCAAGATGATTGCTAATTGGTGTGCTGGCGTGTGTTTTTCAGTTCGGGTGCGGATGTCGTGAACGTGTTCACCGGTGTTTGTCGGCGGCGGTGCGCCGCGGCCAGTCTGGTCGACAAGGATGCCCTCGACTGCCGGTTGATCAGCCTCATCGCGCCATCATTCCTCCCGCCGCGGACGTCGGCTAACGCCGGTCGTCGCGCTAGACACGCCCTAGCCCTGCTGCTAGACCAAGATCAACGAAGGTTGGCTGCGGCGGTGCCACTGGCTCCCGCCTACTGGTTGGGTGGAGGTCGAATGGTCGTGCCGAACAGTGTTGGTCGGGCCGGAGGACTGGCGGTGGCTCTGGGAATCGGAGCGGCGGTGATGGCAGGAGGCGCCGTCGCGACGGCCGATGATGCCGCCGGGTCTTCCTCGGGATCGTCCAGCTCGTCGGCCGAATCGACATCGGCCAGGCACGGCTCCTCGGCGGAACGCAGTCCGGCCTCGAATTCACGTCGTCCCGGTTCCCGGTCGAACGCGGGACCGAACTCGGGTTCGCGCCGTACGTCTGCCGAGGCAACAGGTTCCGACACCAGCGAGTCCTCGACACGGACGCCAGATGAGGACGGCGCGGCGTCGGAGGGCGAGGATGCGTCGACAGTTGATGAGCAGGAGCTGTCGCTTCTCGATGTGGAGGATGTGTCGACCGCTGATCCGCAGGACGTGTCCGCTGAGGCCGATGCGGTGTCGGAGGCCGAGGAGGTGACGCTGCCCGACGAGATGGCGGCGGATGCGGTGTCCGAGGCCGAGGACGTGTCGCTGCCCGATGCGATCGAGGCATCGGTCGAGAAGCGCTCGATGTCGGCAACACAGGACGATGCATCGGGGGAGTCTACGGCCCGTCACCAGCAGAAGGATCCCAACCCCATCACGGTGGAGCCGGTGGATCCGACCGAGGAGGACGGCATCGTCACGGGTCAGTTGGTGGCCACCGACGCCAGGGACGTCCCGCTGGTCTACAACGTGATATCCAGCAAGGGCGGAACCGTTGATCTCGACGAACAAACCGGTGAATTCACCTTCGAGTCGGACGGCGGACCGACCCAGGAGTTCACCGCGCTGGTCAGTGAGTGGACGGAGTTCGACGAGCAGCTGGCGCAGTTGCCGCTGGTAGGCGGATGGCTCTCGCAGCTCGTGCTGTCACTGCAGCAGATCCCGTTGTTGCGACGCGTTCTCGCGCCCGCCATCGGATACTCGCAGATCGTCCACGTCAACACCGATATCGACGACGAACTCGGGAACGACGACGATGATGACGCCGAGTTCTCACCGTATGTGGATTTCACCGCCTACCCGCAGTTCGATTACGCGTCGGCGATCACCGACGGTGGCATCACGCATTTCACGCTCGCGTTCATCACCGCAACATCCACGACCGACGACACTCCGTCTTGGGGCGGGTACTACAGCCTCGACTCTGACTGGGCGACAACGGCAATAGACACCATCACCGACGCCGGTGCGGAGGCGACGATCTCGTTCGGCGGGGCGACCGCATTCGCTGAGAGCACCGATCTGGCGCAGATCATCACCGACGTCGACGACCTGGCCGATGCCTACCAAGAAGTCATGGACGCGTACGGGATCTACGACATCGACTTCGATATCGAGGGAAACAACACCTTCGACATCAGCAGCACCGAGGACACTGCCGACCAGGAGGTCATCGATCGCCGCTCGGCGGCGATCGCCCAGGTGCAGCAGGAGGAAGCCGAGAACGGCAACACGGTCACGGTCTCCTTCACGCTCCCGGTCGAGCCGTACGGTCTCCCGGACGAGGACGGCTACAACGTCCTCTACGTCATCGAGAGTGCGGTCGCGGCAGGGGTGGATATCGACACGGTCAACATCATGGTCTTCGACTACTACGACAGCACCTATGACAACGTCGACATGGCCACGCTCGCAGAAGACGCAGCAGCAGCCGTCGAGCAGCAGCTCTACGACTACTACCAAACCACCGACGACCCGAAGACCGAAGACGAGATATGGGCGATGATCAACCTGACGGTCGAGATCGGTGTCGACGACGAAGGAGTCACCACGACGCTCGATGACGCTCAGACCCTCGTTACCTACGTCGAAGATTATGGTCTGGCCGGGATTTCGATGTGGAGCGCGAACCGTGACCAGGAATGCTCGGGTTCCAACACCGACGTCACGTCGAACTGCAGTGGCGTTGACCAGGCCCAATGGGAGTACTCATCGATCTTCGAGGCGCTCAACAGCAGCGAGGGCGCAGCGGCATCACAACACGAGCTGGGATCACCGCGCAGCCCGGTCGGGCCGCGGGAACCGTGAGGGCGTGCTTCCCTCCGGGGTGAGGCTCCGGAGTGGGCCCTTGGTCTCGACCTTCACCCCGGTGACCACGCAATCTCCAGGCAATCTCCACTGGAACTCCAAGCCCGGGGGCATCGGCACTGCCACGGTGGTCCGCATGAACGAACACACCCGCGTTGTCCCGACCCCCCGGCCGCGCCGTCACATGACTCGAATCCAGCGAGCAGTGGAGGCCATCGCGAGATCGTCGGTCGGCTACTGGTATGTGCAGAACGTCGGGCCGCGGATCGACCCGCGACTACTGCGCCTCACCGGCGGCCGGGTGAGCAGCTTGTACCCGTACCCGGTCATGCTGCTCACGACCGTCGGCGCGAAAACCGGACTGCCTCGAACGTTACCGCTGGCGTACATCGTCGACGGTGACTCACTCATCGTCATCGCCTCCAACTACGGCAAGTCCAGCCACCCCGCGTGGTATCGGAACCTGCTTGCCAATCCCGAGGTCGAGGTTCTTGCCGGCGCACACAGCGGCAGGTACACCGCCGCCGAGGTCACCGACCCCGCCGAGCGGGAACGGGTGTGGGACCTCGTGGTGGACTTTTCCGCCGGATACAGCGACTACGAGGTACGCGCGGGCAACCGGAAGATCCCGACGGTCCGACTACAACGGATTGCCGGCTGAGTTGTCCACCACCGCAACGTCATCCACCATTGCCGCCTGCACGGCGATGGCCCAAAAGCGCAGACCAGACAGCGTTGGCCAAGTACCAATTTCGTCACTATGACGAAATATCTTGGGGTAGTGGCCGAATCAGGGGAGTGGGAGCGGTGGCCCGGGTGGCGGCGGCGCGGGCAGTCGGCTGACGGCGAAGGCGGCTCCAGTGCCGACCATCCCGTTTCGGGCGTACTGGCCGTGTGCGTCGGGATCGAACGGGCCGGCGGGCACGATGGAGCAGATCACGTCGCCGGGCGCGCACAGCTCAAGCAGTCTCGGGGCATACACCGGGCTGACGCCAACCTCGCCGGCCTTGTACTTGGCCAGCGACGGGCCGTTGGGCTTACCGAAGAGCACGATCGCCGCGACATGATCGCCGACGTCGGCCGGCAGCGGCATCGGTGCCGATTCCGGTGCCAGGTCGCCCGGCAGGACACCGGATGTGGCGAATGCGCCGACCATCGCGCCCTGCGAGTAACCGCCGATGATCATCTGTGTATGCGGGCACACGGACACCACGCCGCGGACGTGGTCGAGGACGTCGCGGACACCGTCGAGGATGTTCAGCGTGAAGCCCGCGCCGAAGAAGTCGTTACTCGCCGGATAGTTGACACCGTGCACGCCGACGGTGCGTGGAAACGCCTGAGTGCGCAGCGAGTCGACGAAGGC
The DNA here is from genome assembly GCF_056160785.1 of Mycobacterium sp. ABE4_509. Taxonomy (NCBI): domain Bacteria; kingdom Bacillati; phylum Actinomycetota; class Actinomycetes; order Mycobacteriales; family Mycobacteriaceae; genus Mycobacterium; species Mycobacterium sp. ABE4_509. The sequence continues at coordinate 53,274 of NZ_JBSWXU010000001.1, forward strand.
CTGTCCGATGGTGCCGACACCGGGCGGCTCCGACGTGCCTCGCGCGAAGGCCACGCCGATGTCCGGGCATGGTTGCGCCGATGCCTGAGGGCTCGAGAAGCTCCATGCCGCGAGCGTCATGGCGATCGCCACGAACACGGACCAGGTGACTCGCATCCTTCTGTTCAGAGATGCCCCCTGAAATCACCTGCCGGAGACGACGCCGACTGTTCCCTCGAACCGACAGCGTAGTCACCGGTGCTCGCCGCTATGCCCAAACTCGAGGATTGATGGATCGGGACAACACCACCCGACCACCATTGCGTCACAGTGACGGTTCGTGCACGGTGTGGCCGGGGGGAGTCGGCTGTCCAAGGGGTGTTTCGGGGCCTAGGTGTGAGTACCGGCTCGAGCGGTGTCGCATGCGCGTTGGGCCTGCGCTTTGTCGTCGAAGGCTTGGTCGACCCCCGGCCCCTCTGCGAACCATTCCCCGGTGTCGAGCTGTCCCACGAAGTACGCACCGGACCTGTACAGACCGGGTCGGACACGCTTCCACGCCATCGGCCCTGCGGTCGTTCGCAGCCACGACGTGAGCGTGCGGACGGCGCCGCGGTCCTCCCCGGCGATGACTGCGATCGGTGTGGCCTCGGCGCCGTCGTCAGACACCGCGTACGTCGTCATCAGCCAGCCCAGATCGCCCTCGTCCGTTTCGACGACCACGATCCGGTTGCCGACACGCACCGCGTCAGGGTGCCGGACATCGTCTCCGGAGCACCACGCATCACCCAGGCCGCCGCTGGTCCGGATGGCCGCGCGAACAATGTCGGCGGCGCTCATGTCCCTGCCACCGTAGGGGCATGGCATCTGCGACTAGTTGCTGCGGACCACAGATAGGGTTCGTGATGAGTTCGGTGCACGTGTCGATCCCAACGCCGGCGAAGTAGGTATCGTCCCACTTCTTCATGATCGGATTCGAGCCAGCAGCGTGATCCTCGGTCGCCGGAGTTGGGGCAGGGCCGCAGCTGCCAATTCGTCACAGTGACGTTATGGGGCGGCTCGGCCGGGGGGCGGCGGGTGGTGCCGGACTCTGCTGTGCCAGGCAGTCGCAGAACCGGTCATCGCCGAATCGGCCTCGCGTTGCGGGTTCGCCGGTCGAATGAGCCCAGGTGCATGGGCGAAGACCTGGGGGCAGGTGGCACTGTCGGATAGTTCTCGAACGCGGGCGAGAAGCCAGACAACGCGGGGGTTTTCTCGGGTTTCTCTCAACTAGTCCGGATCGGACAATAACCGCCGGTAGACGTCTTGCGGCAGGCACGCCTACCGTTGCGATATGCCGATAAGCTACATTATGTCAACTAAAGTACTTCACACTGCACTGCGTACCGATGGGTTTCAACTCCACCGCCACACCCTGCCCTGACCTAACTGATAGTGCCCCTGTCCAACGCCCACCGATGCTGGAAGGGCAATACCTCGGCAGCGATCTCGAAATCAGCGTCGTAGTGCAGCAGTGTCACCTCATGGGCGTTGGCAAGGGTGGCGATCAGGAGGTCGGCCATGCCAACGGCACGATGACGACCGGTGCCGGCCAGCGATCGCTGGGCATCCAATGCCGCCTGCCAGTGTTCATCGTTGGTCGACAGGTACTCGTATGCGAGGCGGCGATCTGACCATATCTGCGCGTAGTCCTCGGCGGTCCGGGCGCTGTAGAGCGCCTCGGCATCGAGCTGAGCGGTGGTTGCGACCAATCCGGCCTCGATAAGCGGAGCAAGCCGATCGGCGACCTCATGGTTTGTCATCCGTGCTGCGGCGCTGGTGTCGATGAGATACCGCGCTACTAGCGCCACACGTCACCTCGTCTACCAGGGTCAGCCAGCTCCCCCATGCCGCCAGACTTCAACCATGCGATCTGGCGAGCACGTGCAGACGCCGCTGCAGCCTGCTGCAACGCGATGCGGACGGTATCTGATACGCCGGACGTCTTAAGTTCCTTTTGCGCGGCGGCCAACAGGTCGTCATCGAGGTCAATCAAACGCTTGGTCATCTCGCCACCCTCACGTATATACGAAAACATGATCGAGTATATACTCGCGCGTCCTCGGTCGGCTACCCCAGCCGTGAACGTAGAATATGCAGCAATCGAATATGCAGGGTTACCAGCAACTGACATCGTATTGCGTTGGCTACCAGTGGTTTCAATCTTTTGCCGGACTGTGCGGCATTGGGGCGATCACTCATCGCTCATAGGTCGAGGACCACCCGAAGGGCCGCGTCGACACGGCGCATCTCGTCGAAGGTCAGGAACCCGACGCTCATGCCGAGTCGGCCCGGGTCAACCGCTGCGGCCTGCTCCGCAAGCACCCTGGTGTTGGTGCCGCCGATGTCAACCTCGGGTCGGAAGCTGGCGGCACGAGCCGATGTGGACGTTGGTGCCACCAGCCAGGTGGACAACGGCAACTGATCTGACTGCACGACTACGGCGTATCGGGTACCGGACTGCTCGTGGCCGCGGCTCCCCCGCGCGGCGTTCAACCGAAAGACCTCACCACGCACGCAGCGTCTCCATGTCGCGTAGAACCTGCATGGCCTCAGCGCGGTCGGATTCGTCCTGGGCTAGCCTTTCGGCCTCGGCTCGAATCGCCGCGCCGGCCTTCCGTCGTGCGGCGTCGATAATTGCAGATCGAACGGCCGCGGACACCGCCGTGCCGTCTTTGGTCAAGACCTCGAGCGCTCTCGATGCGTCGTCGTCCGGCCGGAAAGTAATCGTGTCAGCCACGGCAACAGTGTACGACATTCTGTAAGACAGCCATAGGGCCAGGCGAGCGCCGTGCCCGCCCGATAGCGGCCACCTCGATAGCGACTGCCCTCCGGCCGCCCGCATGGCCCGGTAGCAAACATAACGCGCGCATCTGAACCGTCTTGGGCGTCGCAGGCAGTAACTCTGCCACAACTTGCACATCAGGGACTAGGCACGCACCTGCGAACTCGCGACCCCGTTCGGCCCAGGAGCAATACGACCGAATCGAATATGGCGGGTTACCACTAAACTACGCCGTTTCCGGTTGTGCTCCAATAGTTTTGAAAATCCTCCTCCACCACTGGGGGTTTGTTCCGGTGGCGGTGTGTCATAGATCGAGGACAAACCGCAGCGCTTCGTCGACGGCCTGCATCTGGTCTGGGCCGATTATCGCCTGCCGGGATGACAGCCGTTCGACCGAGACCACTCGGAGTTGATCGCAGCGTGCGTATGAGGTGTGGTCGAGCCCGCTGTCCTCTGGCTCCAGCTCGACATGGCTTCGCAGCCCATAGCTGACGGTCGTGACCGGGACGACAACCACTAGCCCGCCCGGTCCGTTGTTGAGAATGTCGACTGACACCACGACAGCTGGGCGTCGAAAGGCCGGCTCATGTCCGACCGGCTGGCCGAGATCGACGTAGTAGACCTCCCCCCGCCAGATCAAGCCAGGGCGTCCCATTCCTGACGCTCGGCCATGTACTGCTCCCACAGTTCGGGATTGCCGCGCAGCCGCTGGTAATCGCCGTTTAGTCCTCGGAGGAACTCCTGGCGTTCCAGAGCGTCGATCGCTGCGTGCACGACGTCGATGACGGCGGTCTGACGAGCCTTGGCCAGTGATTGGAGCCGCTCAGAATCGGGACGGCGGACTCGGACAGTGGTGGTTTCTGCTGCCATGAAGTTAGTGTAGACGAAATGTAGACCAGCGGCTGGTTGTGGACCGCCGGTTGAAATCCAGCAAACGATTGAGCGTGCTCGGGGGTTGGGACCCTAGTGTGATCCCATCTCCGTGCGGGCCTACTTCAGTTCGTCGACTCGGCCATGATCGAGAGGCGATCAGCCTTGGCGAGTCGGCCGAATCGTCAGGTCCCCGATTTCGACGTCGTCGGGTTGGCGCCGATGGCTTCGATCTCGACACCACACTGATCGCTAAAGGCCCCTCCTCTCGAGCTTGGACGAGCCAATTTCGTGCCGCGTCCAAGCCGCGAAGGTGGGCGATGAGGATGTCCGAGTCGACCAGGATCACGAGGTGCGGCGCCACATTCGGTCGAGGTGCTCCTCGCGGCCGCCGGGACGGTGATCAGGTGGTTCCTCATCACTAAGGGCGCCGAACGACTCTTCAATCGCATTCAGGTCAGATTCGAGATTGTCGTCGGAGTTGTCGAGAGCCGTGCCCAGCAGTTGGCGGATGAGCTCGGCACGCGCAACGCCCTGTTGCTCGGCCAACTTGTCGAGATTGGCCGCCTGATCCTCATCGAGGTAGATGTTGGTGCGCTTCATACACCAGACCATCCACCACATTCAACCTAGGGGTAGCGCCCCATCGCTACCCCTCAGCAAAGCTACCCATCGGTGAACCACTCCCGATCATCCCGATCGCAGTCCCCGGAGCCCATACCGCCAACCATCGGATGCCCCCGCCACTCACCGTGCGCTCCGCAGCGGTAGGAATACGGCGGAATCGAATATGGCGGTCTACCAGCAACTTACGCCATGTTCAAAGGTGGATCTGTTATCGAGGATCGGCTAGTTGGTCTGGCCCCGGCCACGAGCCACAAGACCTTCGGACACGGCAAACCCAAAATGAAGGACAGTCATTATCCCCGCTGGAATCTCCGCCTCCATGGGAGCGAAGGCGTCGCGCCAGAAGACGATGTTTGCCGTCCCTAGAACAAGATGAACGGCGAAGGCAACGAGATTCCAGAACCTCAATTCCTTCAGGGTTGTGGACACCCTGATGAAGACTATTCCAACTATTCCCGCCAATGCGAACGCCTCGAACATACCGATGGCGCCGAGTGGCTGTTCATGCAGTAGCTTCAACACCCCGTTGCCCGTATACCGGCCAACGAGCGTCATGCCGGCCATGAGAAACCCTGCGACCAGCAGGAACCATCCATTGATGAGAAGCACTCTCCGCTGCATTGCGGGTATCCTCTCCCAGTCGCATGGCCGAGCATGTCCCGAATCGCGTGGATTTTCAGTGGCGATCCACCACCATTCTATCCCGCGGTACCGACAGGCTCGGCGTCAGCGGTTGTGTTGATTGCATATTGTGTTGGTGCCCAGCGCTTTTCGGCGTCGAACGTCTTCCCTATCGATGATGCGGGTGTGTGACTGGGTGTAGTTCCAGTCGCGGGATTCCTGCGAAGTCGGCGGGGTTGCACGTGTACAGCGGCACCGCATGTGCGATTGCGCTGGCCGCGATGAGAGCGTCGTGCGCGCGCAGCCGGCTTGCGTCCCGAGGCGCGCAGCGCCGCCGCTACGGCCCCAAACGCCCGGGCGCAATCTCCATCGAACGGCAGGACGTCGAAGTCCGCCTCGGCCTGCTGTAGGTGCTGTTGCCGGGCACTGCGCTCCACATCGTCGTTGGCGACGTGTGGACCTAAGGACAGCTCGGCCAGCGAAATCGCACTGAGCACCGATTCATCGGGAAGCTCGGCCGGGTCGGATATCTGACCCAAGAGGACCACCGTGGAGGTATCCAGCATCCCCCGAGTCCGGGTTTGCCTCACAGCAACGGGTCGATGAGGTCGTCGATGTCGCGCCGGAGAGCATCCAGGTTCACCGGCGGAAAATTCTTGCGGCGACGAATCAGTTCGGCAGGTCCTGCGCTGGAACGAGGCAGTGGCCATAGTTCAGCAACGGGTGTGCCGTCCCGAGTAATGACGATGCGCTCGCCATGCTCGACACGGCGCAGAACGTCCCCTCCACTGTTGCGCAGTTCGCGCACCGTGACTGTATCCACCTTCGCAATGTATTACCGGTGAGACAACAATGCGGCGGGCTTGAACCGCGCCGTGTGGGCCCCTCTCCCTGTCGGCGATGCGGGTGGGTCACTGCAGCGGGGCGCACCGGGAAACGTTCAGAGTTGTCGGCACTGCCAATAGCCAACTCGAGCGACTCTGCCGCCTACAGGCCGGACGGTACGACGTTGCCGTTGACCGTCACCTCGACCTCGCCGGTCTTCGGGTCGAACGTGATCTTGCCATGCTCGAACGTCGTCACCAGCAGGTCGCCGACGAGATCCTCATCGCTGGTCGGTACGCCCAGCGGGCCTGGCGAGCCGTTCTTGCCCGCAATGTCGGGAATGCCGTCCGGATTGCGTTCGACATTCCAGGCCTCCCGGATCTTGCCCCAGGTGATGTATGCAGGTGTGCCCGGCCCGTCATTCTTGGCGACGATCACGCCGCCCTGGAACTGTTGGAACACGACGCCGCTCTCGCGGGTCCCTGCGTTGTGGCTACCGGTCAGCGGTTTGCCGAGCGCCTGCTTCTGACCGTCGGTTGCCGTTGAGTACTTCGCGGCGATCGGGCCGGTGAGCGTCACCTCGACGTCCCGCTCCCCGATCAGCTTCACCTCGGTAGGTGGTGCCGGCACCTCGGAGGTCGCGATCAACCCGACCTGTGGCGGCATCGACGCATCCACGGTCGAGTCATTGCTGCACCCCACGGTTGTCAGCGCGACCGTGGCCAGGCCGACGATTGCCGGGGAACAGTATTTCTTCGCACGCATTGGGCTTCCTCTCACGCCTCGAGTCGCGGCAAGATCCTCGCGGGTCCGGACTTAGCTCAACGACCAACCTACGGGATGTCGGCAACGGCGGACTCTGCAGTATCCGAGTGCCTGTTCCACCGGTCCGGGCCTCGGGGCCCACGCTGGTGGCTATCGATGTCGGCGTAACCGGCCAAGTCGACAACTGCCGTGTCATCGCGCGGCGCTGCGCACCCGCATGACAGAGTCGAGTGCATCGATATCGTCGCCAAGGTCAAGCCGGGAAGCCGCAAGGGGCCCCTCGTCGAAGTCGGTGCCGATGGTCAACTGACCATCTACGTCCGCGAGCGTGCCGTCGACGGTAAGGCCAACTCCGCGGTGATCCGGGTGCTGGCTGAGCACCTCGGTGTCCCGCGCGGCAGTGTGGAACTGGTCGCCGGTGCCACCGCCCGGATCAAACGCTTTCGGGTGAGCTGACCACCCGGCCGTCAGGGCCGGCAGCGCGGATCCCGGCCGTTCCAGGCGACGAGGCGGTCGATGGCGGCGGCGTCCTCGGGGATCGGAACGGCTTCGGCGAACGGGACGGCGACCTCGTCGAGGCCCATCGCGGCCGTGATCTGCTCGTAGAGAGCTCGACGGTTCTCTGCCGGGAGGATCTGGCGTGCGCCGAGCGCCGCGGCGACGACGGTGTCGTCCCAGTCGGGCTGCTGACCGGTCGCGGTCGCAAGGTCCCAGGTGTGGACGGTGAGCTCGGAGAAATAGGTCGCCAGCACCTCGGCGCCGGTGCCTTCGATCCACGGCAGCGCCATGGGTCGTTCGAGTACGGCGGGATCGCTCCAGGCATCCGCGGCTCGTCTGCCCGACTCGGCCCACGCATCGGGCCAGCCATCGTCGGCGACTGGGGTCTCGGTGACTGCGAAGGGATCTTCGCCGTTGCCGAGCGCGGCGATTCGGTCGAGTGCGCCGATCAGGTGGGCCAGCAGTGCTCGCACGTTCATGTGTGTGCACGGTGTCGGGTCCGTGAGCTGGCCCGGCCGAACACCGGCGATGACGGCCCCGCCGGTGGCGATGGCGCGGTCGAGGATGGGCCGGGGGTCCGCGAGGTGGTCGGTGGTGGAGCTGGTCGGAGTCGTCATGTCGCCATTGTGCCGAGCTAAACCGGTCATCTAGTGGCCGGTTTGATGTGGGAGTCTTGTCGGGTGCGAGCCGACCGACTGGTGGCCATCCTGCTGCTGCTGCAACAGCGCGAACAGGTCACGGCAACGGAAGTCGCCCTGGAGTTGGAAGTCTCCGAGCGCACCGCCCGCCGCGACCTCGAATCGCTGAGCGTCGCCGGGGTGCCCGTGTACTCGATGCAGGGCCGAGGGGGCGGGTGGCGCCTGCTGGGCGGCGCTCGCACCGACCTCTCGGGGCTGACCGCGAGCGAGGCTCGCGCCCTGTTCCTGGTGGCCGGGCCGGCGTCGACGGCGACTCCGGGTGTGAAGGCCGCGCTACGCAAGCTCGTGCGCGCGCTGCCCGAGCCCCTCCGGGAGCAGGCCCAGGCAGCCGGGACGTCAGTCGTCGTCGACCCGCGACAGTGGGGATCAGGCCAGCCCGAACCCCGGCCACCCCGGTTTCTCGGCGAGATTCAAGACGCGGTGATCGGCGGTGTCCAGATACGGCTCGGCTACGTCGACCGCAACGGCTCCGAGACCGAGCGGACCGTCCACCCGCTGGGCGTCGTCGTCAAGGGCCCGGCGTGGTACCTCGTCTCCGACACAGACGCCGGTCGGCGAACCTTCCGGATCGACCGTGTGTCGTCGGTCGAGTCAACCGGCGATCCTGTCCGACGGCCCGACGGATTAGACCTCGCCGAGAGCTGGCGGGCGATCGCCGAGGAGGTCGACCGAAAGCGCACTCCCCTCGAAGCGCAGGCGGTGTGCGCTCCCGACGGGCTCGGCCTGCTCCGGATGCTGCTCGGGGGCCGCCTCGAAGTCGGCGGTCCGACGCCCGACGGCCGCATCGAGATCGTGATCCGCGGTCACGACGAGTACGCCCTGGCATGCGAACTCGCCGGGCTCATCGAATGGCTCGAGATCACCGGCCCGCAGAGTGTGCGCGACCACCTCGCCGCGATCGGCGGTGCGCTTGTCGCGCGGTACCGCTGAGCCGGGCGCAGGCGATGATCAGGGCAGTCCCGGCAATCCGTCGAGACTGACCGCGTTGCGCTCGGCCCAGTACTCCTCGAGCCCCTCCGGGCCCTTCTTGTCGGCGAACAGGTCGAGCAGGTCACGATCGGCGACGTAGTCCATCTGCGGCACCGCATAGCCGCACGAGTCGGCGATCCGGTCGACGTCGACGACGATGACCGATCGGGTGCTCGAATGCCGCGGGAATCGCTGCACGAGGTCGGCGAACTCGGGGTCACCGGGCATCACCACCCGACCACGGCCATGCAGCCGAACAATCTGCGGTCGTCCGTCGAACGCCATGAACATCAGCACGATTCGGCCGTTCTCGCGTAGATGGGCGATCGTCTCCACACCGCTGCCGGTGAGATCGAGATACGCCACCGCCGCCGGCCCCAGCACTGCGAATGTTCCGCGCCCACCCTTCGGCGAGGTGTTGATCAACCCGTCGCCGGCCAGCGGCGCGGTGGCAACGACGAACATCGGCTGCTCGGACAGCCAGGCAGCCATCCGATCGTCGATCTGGTCGTGGACCTTGCCCATCAGCCAAAGCTACAACACCACCGGGGCTGCCAGGAGAGCATGCAGAAGACGCCGCAACCGCACGCCGCGAAGTCTTAGTCTCGGCCGACACGCATCTGACGCCATGGAGGAACGATTTCGGAACTGACCCCCGTCGCCGAGTTCGACTTCGTCATCGTGGGAGCAGGCAGTGCCGGTTGCCTGCTCGCCAACCGGCTCAGCGCCAACCCCGATCACCGGGTGCTGTTGATCGAGGCCGGCGGCAAGGACAACTGGTTCTGGATCAAGGTGCCGGTGGGCTACCTGTTCACCATCGCCAACCCCCGCACCGACTGGTGCTTCACGACCGAGGCCGACGCGGGTCTCGCCGGCCGCAGCATTCACTACGCGCGGGGCCGCGTGATCGGCGGCAGTTCGTCGATCAACGCCATGATCCATATGCGCGGACAAGCCTCCGACTACGACCTGTGGGCCCAGGCCACCGGTGACGACCGATGGCGTTGGGGTGAGCCGGACGGTGCCGGCGAGACACTGTCGATCTACAAGAAGCTGGAAGACTACTTCGGCGGAGCCGACGACTGGCACGGCGCCGGCGGTGAGATCCCGGTCGAGCGGCCGCGGGTGCGCTGGAAGATCCTGGACGCCTGGCAGGCCGCCGCCGCCCAGGTGGGCATCGCCCCGATCGACGAGTTCAACCGGGGAGACAACGCCGGCAGTGCGTACTTTCACGTCAACCAACGGCGTGGCCGGCGCTGGTCGATGGCCGATGCCTTCCTGCATCCCGTCGCCCACCGGCCCAATCTCACCGTCTACACCGACACCCGGGCCCTGCGGCTGCTGACGGACGATCGGGTCGGTGAGCATCAGCGTCGCGGCGCCTGGACGACGGCCGCGCACCACGTCACCGGCGTTCAGCTGCTCAAAGACGGCCGAATCGTCGACGTCCGGGCCCGCAGGGAGGTGATCCTGAGCGCCGGAGCGATCGGGTCGCCGCAACTCATGCAGGCCTCGGGTCTGGGCCCGGCCGACCTGCTGAGCAGGCATCACGTCCCGGTGACCGTCGACCTGCCGGGAGTGGGTGAGAACCTCCAGGACCACCTGCAGCTGAGGACGGTCTACCGGGTGCGGGGCGCCCGGACCGTCAACACGTTGTACCGCAACTGGATCACCCGCGCGGGCATGGGATTTCAGTATCTGTTGCTGCGATCAGGACCCATGACGATGCCGCCCTCCACGCTGGGGGCCTTCGCCAAGAGCGACCCCACGCTGGCCAGTCCCGATTTGGAATGGCACGTGCAGCCCCTGTCGTTGACCAAGTTCGGCGAACCTCTGCACCTGTTCGCGGCGATCACCCCCTCGGTGTGCAATCTGCGACCCAGCTCGCGTGGCCATGTCCGCATAGCGAGCGCAGATCCGCTGACCGACCCGAAGATCATCTGCAACTACCTGTCCACCGAGGCCGATCGCCACGCCGCCGTACGCGGCCTGCGGATGACCCGGCAGATCATGGCGGCGCCGTCGCTGGCCCGTTACCACCCCGAAGAGATGCTTCCCGGCCCGCACCTGGTGAGTGACGAAGACCTGCAGCAGGCGGCCCGTGAACTCGGCACAACCATCTTTCATCCGGTGGGCACCTGCGCGATGGGAGCCTTCGACACCCGGGGCCTGCCGCGGTCGTCCGCCACGGTGCTCGACACCGACTGTCGCGCCTACCGCGTCGCGGGTCTTCGCGTCGCGGATGCTTCGGCGATGCCCACCATCACTTCCGGGAACACCAACGCGCCAGTCATGCTGATCGCAGAGCGCACAGCGCGGGCCATCCTGGGATCAGTCGGTTGACAGCGCGCCGTCGACCCCCGAGGTCATCTTGGCTCGCCCACAGTGAAATCCCGGCGGCCGATCCGGGCGAAGACGGCGGGTCTTCTGGCTCGGTAGAACAGGGCGAGTGACACCCCGCTGAGGCCACTGCCCCATACGATGGCCTGCAGGACGAGCGCGAATGCGCCGGATCCGCCGGTGAGTGTCGAGAAGTTCACGATCCCCAGGACCAGCAGGACACCCATCGCCGCCAGGGATATTGCAGGAGCCACGACAGCTACCCAGATGCTGACCGAATGGGCCCCACGGCGACGCCTGAAGTAGACCAGCACCGCGAGGCTGACGAGGGCGAACAAGAGGAGGTAGCCGTAGCCACCTGTGCCGCCCAACTGACCGTAGATCAGCGAAGGGTCCCCGCCGGTCAGCACAATTGGCAGCACCCCGAGCAGGTAAAGCAGGCCGGCGGCGAGCGAGGCTTTGTGCGGCGAGTTGTGCTCTGGATGCACGCTACCCAGCTGTTTGGGCAGGACCCGGTCGACTCCTAGCGAGTAGACGTAACGCGTCAGGATGCTGTAGATCGAAACCGAGGCCGCAAAGATCGACGTCAAAAGCAGGACATTGGCGACGTCGACCAACCAGCTGCCGGCAGATGCCCCCAGCGCCGTGGCGAACATGCCGACCGGGTCGGAGGAGGCCAATTCGGCGGCCCTGTCCGCGCCGAAGTAGGAGACGATCCCCCACGATGCGACGCAGTAGAAGATCCCGACGAACCCGACCACCAACAGCGTGGCCCTGCCGATAGTACGGGCGGGATCCTTGACCTCCTCGCGGAACGCGGCCGTCCCCTCGAAGCCGTTGAAGAACAGGATCGAGAACAGCAGCCCCAGGCCCCAGGACGCGCCGGTCAGCGACGGCCAGGTGAAGGGCTCCACAGACACCCCGCCGGTCTGCGACACCCGGCCGCCGCCGAATATCGCCAGGTCGAAGATGAGTACCACGGTGACCTCGAGCGCCATCGCCACGAGCAGCACCTTGGCCGACACCTCGACGTGCTGATAGCCGAAGATGCCCACCAGGACCAGAAGCATCAGCGTGTACCAGTACCAGCTGATGTCTGGGCCGCTGAGTTCACCGACGACGAAATGGGATGCAGCAACACCGAAGAAGATGAACGACGACAATCCGAGGAACACGTAGACCGCGATGGCCACGAAGCCTGCGCCCAGCCCCGCCACGCGCCCCAGACTCGCCGCGACATAGGAGTAGAAGGCACCGGGATTGGGCATATGGTGCCCCATCGCGAGGAAACCCACCGCGAACATGGCGACCAGTACGCCCGCGACGAGCATCATCGCGGGCGCGGCAGGGCCGCCGTACGCAATCAAGATGACGAGCCATCCCGCCACCGTGACGAGCGGCGATACGAACGCCATCACCAAGGCGAACAGGCGGAAGGTGCCCATCGAACCGTTCAGGCCGCGTCCGTCTCCACGCGCGGCGCAGAACGCATCGGGGCGGCCAGCTGCGTTTCGGCTCAGCGATGGCGTTCTTGCACGGGAAAGCACCCCCACAAGATGACATGCCGTAGCTTGCGACGCGCACTATGGCGTTGGTGGAAAGCGGCGACGCAGATCCGCCACGGCCTCCTCCCCCAGGTATTTCGCCTGACGACCCGCCAGCAGCAGGTACAGGCGCGCGGTCTCCTCGATCTCTTCGGCGGCGTCGACTGCGCCGTCGAGCGACGTCCCCGCCGTCAGCGACCCGTGGTTGCGCATCAGCAGTGAGCGTGAGCGTTGCGACCCGCGCTGGACCTGGCTCTCGAGTTGCGCGCTGCCCGGCGGCGCGTAGTCGATCAACTGCAGTCGGCCGACGCGCATCACGAAGTAGGGCGTGATCGGCGGCAGAGCGTCGTCGGGAGGCAATCCCGGCAGACACGAGACGGCAACCGCGTGGGTCGAGTGCAGATGGGCTACCGCTCGACAGGTGGGATGGTGGCGGTAGAGAGCCTGGTGTAGGACGAGTTCCTTCGACGGCTGGTCACCGGCGCGGTGTTCCCCGTCGATCGAGGTCACGGCGAGCCGCTCGGGGTCGAGCCGGCCCAGGCAGGCGTTGGTGGGCGTGACCATGATTTCGTCGTCGGTCCGGACACTGAGGTTTCCGGTCCGGCCCGGGGTCAGGCCGCGGTCGTACAGCGCAGCGCCGAGCGCTACCAGCTGCCTCCGGGTCGCGTCGTCGAACGTCATGCTTCAGCTGCTCCCAGCGCGTCACCGAAGAAGGACGGCCCACCGAAATTGCCCGACTTGAAGGCGACGGCGAGCGGGCGATCGTCGGCCACCAGCCAGGGAACGCCGACGCTGATGTCCGGTCCGATCTGCGCTGAGCGCAGCGCTAGCGCCGCGGCCACCGCGCCGGAGGTTTCGCCGCCGGCGACGATGAGTCTTCGCACGCCGAGCTGGGTGAGCTCGAGCCCGATGCGGCCCATGGTCTCTTCGATCCGACGTGAGATCTGCGCTGTCGTCCCCACCGCGTCGCGGTCGGTGGTGATCAGCAGTGGGCCGCGAGCAAGGCAGCTGACGGCGAAATCGCGTGACCGTCGGATGGCGGGGTCTGTCTCGATGAGGTCGTCGATCCCCAGGACCAGCGTCGGCCCGCCGAACTGCTGAACCTGGTGACGCGTTGCACTTGACAGGCTGCCGGCCAGGATCGCAGTGGACCCGGGCGGCGGCACCGGTCGCGGGTACCGCACCGACGGGCGGTGGCCGGTGCGAGCATGGGCGGCGGCAGCGAATGCCGCACCGAATACCGCGCCGCCGGCGGCGAGCCGGTCGGCAGCGGTGGCGTGCGCGACGGTATCGAGGTCGGTGTCGCGGACGGCGTCGGCGATCACGTGGTGGCACCCAGCGGCGCGCTCGCTGATCGCGGCCAGGCACGCGGTAACCGCGGCCGTGCCCGCATCAACACTGGGCAGCGTCAAGAGCGCGACGCCGCGGCACGTCTGCGCACCGAGCACGCGCCGCAACTGCGGGTCGCGCATCGGATTGAGCGGATGGTCGCGCATCGAAGACTCGCTGAGCAACGTGTCACCGACGAACAGGTGGCCGCGGTAGACGGTTCGTCCATTCGCCGGGTAGGCCGGGCAGTGCACGACGCGCGCGGCGCCGGTCAGGTCGGCGAGCGCGTCGGCAATCGGCCCAATGTTGCCGTCGGCCGTCGAGTCGAACGTGCTGCAGTACTTGGAGAACAACTGTTCGGCCCCCACAGCCCGAAGCGCCTGGGCTGCCCGGAGCGCTGCGGTGCGTGCCTGGGGCGCGGGAACACTGCGGATCTTGCATGCCACCACGATCGCGTCCCCGCCGCCGCAGACCGCGGCGCTGTCGAAAGCAAGCCGGGTGTCGAATCCGCGTCCGGCGAGGGTGCTGGCGAGGTCGGCGGCGCCGGTGATGTCGTCGGCGATGAAGCCGATCGGGCGTACCGCTGCTCTCATCTGGCCGCGACCGCGTCGGCGAAGCGCGGCAGGTCAGCGAGCAGCTGCTGGGTGTAGCGGTGCCGCGGTGCGGTCATCACCTGCTCCACCGGCCCGGTCTCCGCGACGCGACCCTGCTCCAATACCAGTATGTCCTGCGCGATGCTACGCACGACGGCGACGTTGTGGGTGATGAACACCATCGTCAAGCCGCGCTCGAGCTGCAGTTGGCGCAGCTGCTCGATGAGCAAGGCTTGCACGGAAACGTCCAGCGCAGATGTGATTTCGTCACAGATCAGCAGTTCAGGGTCCACGATCAATGCCCGGGCCACTGCGACTCGTTGCCGTTCGCCGCCGGAGAGCTGCTCAGGCATCCGGCGGGCGAGATCTGCTCCGAGGGCCACCTGTTCGAGCACCTCGCCGACCTGGCGGCGCCGCTCGGCGCGTGACATCCGATCGAAGAACCGCAACGGCTCGGCGACGTTCTCGCCCACCGTCAGACGTGGGTTCAGCGAGGCGTACGGGTTCTGGAAGATGTACTGGATTCGCCGCCGTTCCTGCGGCCGCCGGTGCCGCACTTTTGGATCCAGCGGCTGTCCACCGAAGGAGACCGGACCTTGCCATGCGGTGTGCAGACCCACGAGACAGCGTGCCAGCGTCGTCTTACCCGAACCGGACTCGCCGACGATACCCAGACAGTTGCCAGCGGCAACGCTGAACCGGACGTCGTGCAATGTCGGTTTGGTGCCGTACCACGCCGACAGCCCGGCTACCTCGAGAACGCCGCTGGCGGCCGCGCCGGGCGGGCTCGTCGCAGGCATTCGGGAGGGCGACCCCGTTGGGGCGGGCGTAGGCACGGCCATCGGGTGATAGCAGCGGGCAAGGTGGCCCGGCCCCACCAGCCCAAGCGGCGGCTGCGACTCGCGGCACTGCGTTGTCGAGATCGAGCAGCGACTCTCGAACGCACAACCCGCCGGCCACTGGCCCGGTCGTGGGGGCCGACCTTCGATGCCGACGAGCAACCCGGGTCGTTCGGGTGTCGGTGCGGCGCGCAACAGCCCGGCCGTGTACGGGTGGCGGGCTGCGCCGAAGACAGCCGACGCCGACGCGTGCTCGACCAGCCGCCCCGCATACATCACGGCGACGTCGTCGGCGATCTCAGCAACGACCGGCAGGTCGTGGCTGACGTATACCGCGCTGACGTCGTGCGCCGTGGTGAGTTGTCGGATCGTCTCCAGGATGTGGCGCTGTGTCGTGACGTCCAGGCCGGTCGTCGGCTCGTCGAGCACAACGAGTCTGGGTCGGCATGCGAACGCCATCGCGATCGCGACCCGCTGAGCCTGGCCGCCCGATACCTGGTGCGGGTAGCTGTGCAGAAGTTGGCGGGTGGCAGGCAGTCGCACCTCTTCGAGCAAGGCGGCGACACGGTCCTGCACGGACTCTGCACTGTCCGCCTCGGCGTGGATACGCAGTGCCTCGCCCAGCTGGTAGCCGAGGGTCAACGCCGGGTTCAGGCCGCTGGCCGGGTCCTGCGGGACGTAGGAGACGAGCTGACCGCGTGCCTTGCGCAGCGCAGTGTCGGACAGCTCGAGCACGCTCGCTCCGGCGATGTCGATCGTCCCTGCGGCAATGGTCAACCCGCGCCGCGCATAGCCCAACAGCGACAGCGCGACGGTGCTCTTGCCGGAGCCGGATTCGCCGACAAGGCCCATGACTTTCGCGGCGCCGAGCGCGAAGGTGACGTCGCGGACCACCGGCGTCTTCGACCGGCTCAGTACCACGTCGAGGCCGTCGACGCGCAGCCGCGGGTAGGCGCGGGCCGGAGCAATGTCTGAATTCACTGGGGTTCCTCGGTCGTGATGGCGCCCGTATCGAGCATCGCGTCCTCGGCACGCATCTCACCGAGGTTGGCGCGTGCGATCGCGTCGGCAAAGGTGTTGGTCCCGACGGCGAGAAGCGCGAGCAGGGCCGCGGGAGCCAGCACACCCCATGCGTTCTGGGCCAGCCCGATCCGGTTCTCGTTGACCATCACGCCCCAGTCGGGCGCGGGTGGCGGTGAGCCGAAACCGAGGAAGCTCAGGCCGGCGATGAGCACAATGGAGTAGCTGAGCCGCAGCCCCAGTTCCACCATGAGCGGTGTGGTGAGGTTCGGCAGCACATGGCGTCTCAACACGGTGTGCGTCGGTACACCCCACACTGCCACGGCCTTGACGAAGTCTTGCTCGCAGACAGACTGAGCACTGCCGTGGATGACGCGTGCGGTTTGTGGTGCCTGCGAAAGGCCCGCCGCCAGGATCACGATCCACCATTGCGGCCCGACGAGGCTGAGTAGCAGCAGTGCGAAGACCAGCTGCGGAATCGCGAGCACCACGTCGACGCCGCGCATCAGCAGGCTTTCTGCCACTCCCCGCCGGTATGCCGCCAGGACGCCGATCAGGGCACCCGAGCCGACCGTGATGGCGGTGGCTGCGAAGGCCAGCAGCATCAGATACCAGCCGCCGTGCAACACCCGGTCGAGGACACTGCGGCCGAGCACATCGGTTCCGAGGCGACCGGCGCTGCCACCTGAGCCGGAGAACGGCGGTGCCGCGAACTCGGTCGGCGATCCGCCGGTGAGCGGACCGAGGAACGCGATCACCAGCACGAGCAGAGCCAGAGCGGCGCCGACAGCTCCGCGCCGAGTGCGCAGTGCTGTTCCCAGGACCCGGGCCACGGCGCCGGAACCTTTCGGCACCAAAGTATTCGGTATTGACATAGCTCACCTCGGTGCGCGTCGGCGCGGAGTTGCGAGAAGTACGAGCAGGTCTGTGACGATGTTGAGCGTGACGTAGAAGACCGCCAGCAGGATCACGATGAACTGCAGCACGGGGACGTCTCGATTCTGTACCGCGCTGGCCAGCGCCAGCCCGATGCCCGGATACTGGAAGACCGTCTCTACCAGCACGATTCCACCCGCGAGGTAGAGCAGGTTCAGACCGAACACCTGTATCGCCGGTGCGATCGCATTGGGCAGTGCGTGGCGGAACAACAGGCGCCCGGTGCCGACCCCCTTGAGTTGGGCCACCTCCGCATAGTCGCTGTTGAGCGCTTCGATCATCGCGGCTCGCACCATGCGAAACATGTAGGGCACGGTCACGATCACGAGTGTCAGAGCCGGCAGGACGAGTTTGATCGGCTGGTCCCAGATGCGGTCCTCGGGCGGGATGATCGATACCGCAGGAAACCAGCTGACGATGCCGAGCGAGAAGACGAAGATCGCGAAGACACCGACAACGAATTCGGGCACTGCGCTGATCACGAGTGCGAGCGCGGAAGCGGTGTCGTCGAAGAGGCCGTCGCGGCGGTACGCGGCGACCACGCCCCCGACGATGCCGACCGTGGTCGACACCAGCGCGACGACGGACACCAGCACCGCCGAGTTCTGCAGGCGCGGAAGCACCAGGTCGGTCACCGGCCCGCGAGTGGTCAGCGAATCCCCGAAGTCGCCCGAGACGAAATCTCCGAACCAAGAGAGCAATCCGGGAACCAGCGACTGATCGAGTCCCAACTCAGCGCGCATCGCCGCCAGCGCTTGAGGCGTCGCGTACTGCCCGAGCACAGCTGCCGCGGCATCGCCGGGGAGGATACGCGTCGCCAGATAGGTGACGACGCCGACGAGCGCCACCGACATCAGGCCCAACGGGATTCGCCACACCAGCAGGTCGCGGACCGGCTGCGGCGCGCGGGAACCCGGTGTCGCCGGCGAGGCACCCTCGGTGACGGCCGCCTGTGCACCGCTCATCGTCAGCCCGCGAGCCAGATGTTCTGCCAACTGCCGCCGTTGATCGGTATGCCGGTGATGTTCTCGGTGACCCCCCCGACGCCGGCGGTCATGCCTTCGATCCCGGGGAAGTAGACAGGAATGATGTAGCCGCCTTGTTCCCAGTCGAACCTGAGCAGTTCGCGCACCAGCTTATTCCGCTCGTCCGGGTCGACGGCCACCAGTGCCCGTTCGTAGATGCCCTGCCATTGCGCGTTGGTCTGGTGGACCTCGTTGAACGGCGCGTCTTTGGCAATGCCCTGCTCCGCAGAAGTCAGATAGGAGCTGGTGTTCCAGAAGCTCTGCGCGAATGGCACCTTCGAGTACGACTGAGACCAGAACTGGGTCGGATCCTGTGTGTTGATCCGCACGCTCACCCCGGCTTCCTCGGCCTGGGTGGCGAACACGCTGGCCATGGCCTCCGCGCCCGGGCCGACCGCCGATGAGTAGAGCTCGACCTGAAGATCCGGGTGACCGGCGGCGCTCAGCAGCGACCTGGCTTGGTCCAGGTCTTGTTCGCGCTGGGGGTTCGCCCCTTCGTACGCCGGATCGATCGCGCCGAAGGTGTCGTTTCCGATCGCGCCCAGGCCGCCATAGATCTGGGAGTTCATATCCTCGCGGTTGACGAGCAGGCGTAGCGCCTGGCGCACACGGACGTCGCTGAACGGGGCGGTATCCACTCGCATCGTCAGGGGCACGAAGCCGCGGGTCTTGGAGATGACGACCTTGCCGCCGGCCTGTTCGACCAGGCCGACCGACGTCGACGAGAGCTGGTCCACCAGGTCAACCTGACCGGATTGCAGCGCGTTGACCTGTGCCGTCTCGTCGGCGAAATTGATGATCACCACTTCATCGAGATACGGCTGGCCGTTCTGCCAGTACCCGTCGAAGCGGGGGAACTTCGACTGCTGGCCTGGGGTGAAAGAGCCGAAACGGAACGGGCCGGTGCCCACCGGCTTCGCGGGGTCGTAGCCCTCCGGAACGATGCGGGTGGCAAAGACGTCGGCCAGACCTTCAACAAGGATGCCATACGGCGCGTGAAACGGTATGCGCAGTGTGCGATCGTCCATCGCCTTCGCGCTAGCCAAGTCGATCGGACCCATTGTGCTGAAGCCGGGGAAGCCGTTGTGTTCGATGCGCTGCAGCGAGAAGAGAACATCGGCGGCGGTCAGCGCCTTACCGTTGTGGAACGTGATGTCTGGTTTGACGCGAATGGTCCACTCAGAGGCATCCGCATTGGGCTCGATGGACTCTGCGAGAATCAACTCTGGGCTGCCGTTGTCGCCGCTCATCCGGACAAGTTGCTCGAATATTGCGCCCACCCGAATGAAATCCATTGTTGTGAGCGGATTCTGCGCATCGAGCGTGTCCCCGGTGCCGCCGGAGGTCGCGCCGACACGTAGCGTGCCGCCCCGGGTGGGGCTTCCCGAGGTACCTGTGGCCGAGCCGGCATCGGTGCCGGAGCCGCCGCAGGCGGCGAGGCCACCGGAGCCCAGGGCCAATGCGGCGACCCCGCCGACTTGGAGCAGCCGCCGGCGGCTGATCACGTTGAAGGGTCGATCAGGGTACGAGGGACGGCGATCCGGTGTCATCCGCAACACTCCATGTTCATTCGTTGTGGCTTCGGTGCTTGGGAACTGGCGGCGGCACTGCAGCCCAGCTGATTCAGGTGAGATTGATGCCGCCGTCGACGAGAAGGTCGCAACCTGTGGTGTACGAGGATTCGTCCGAGGCAAGAAAGGCGATGGTCTTCGCGATCTCAGCGGGGCGTGCCATCCGTCGCAACGGGATCTTCGCTACGTCGTTGGCGACACGCTCGGGCTCGGTCCGCTCTGCGTATTCGACCTGGGGGGTCCGCACGTAGCCCGGTGACACCGAGTTCACCCGGACACCGTGTCGGCCGAGGTTCATCGCCGCGTTGCGGGTGATGCCCAGTACCGCCGCCTTAGTGGCGACGTATGCGATGAACCCGTTCTCCGTGCCGCCCCGATGGGCCCAGGACGACGCGATATTGATGATGGACCCGCCCCCCTGCGCCCTCATGCCCGGTAGGACGGCTTGCATGCCCAGCACAATTCCGGTCTGGTTGACCGCGACGACACGGTTCCACTCGTCGAGGCTCACGTCACCGACGGCGGCCGGCGAGCTGACGCCGGCGTTGTTGACGAGAACATTGATCGAGCCCCAAGCCGGTTCGACACTGGCAATGACTGCAGCCCAGTCCTTCTCGCGGGCTACATCGAGGTGTCGGTAGACGACTTCCAGACCCTCGGCGTCGAGTTGCTCTGCCAGGGCCTCGCCCTGCTCGTCGAGCACATCGGTGGCAATGACGCGCGCACCCTCGCGGGCAAGCAGATCCGTGTGCGCCGCCCCCTGTCCTTGTGCGGCTCCGGTGACGAGCGCGACCTTGCCCTGCAGCCGATTGACCATGGCGAACAGTGTTCCGGCCAACCGACCCGTGCACCATTGTGCGCGGACATGGACCACCGGATCCGCGCTATCTCCGAATCTAGGGGCTGTACGCATCCACAGCCAACCCGCTGATCTTTGAGCTTGGCCCCAATTGTGCAGAAGCGTCCACTCATCGACCTTGGGTTGGTATCGCCGAACCACGGAGAAGGAATCGAACGACGCCATGGATCTTGGACTCTTCAGCCCGCCGTACGCGCAGGCGTACGTGGACGGCCGCCGTACGTTACGGGAAGTGATCGAGTGGGACCTCCATATCGCCAGGTGGGCTGATGAATACGGCCTTGCGGAGCAGTTCTTTGCCGAACACCACACCATTGGTCACGAGCCCAACCCCGCGCCGGATCTTATGATTGCCGCCGCCGCACGAGAGACGGAGCGCTTGCGCCTCGGAGCCGCCGCCCACCTGCTGCCATATCACAATCCGATGGCGTTGGCGTCCCGGTTGATGTACCTCGACCACATGACGGGTGGGCGTTACATCGCTGGCTTCGCGCCCGGCTCGTTCCCGACCGACGGCCAGTATTTCGGTGTAGGACAGGGAAACGCCAAGATGATGGACGAGGCCATCGACATCATCGAGGCCATCTGGACCCGTCCCGGCCCTTTCCGTATCGAAGGCGAGTTCTGGACCGTCGACGTGCCGGAATACTCCGAGCAGTGGAATGGACCGCATCTCAGACCTTTTCAGCAGCCACGTCCCGAAGTTGTGATGACCGGAGTGCAGCCCACCTCGCCCACGTTCACTGACGCCGCTCGGCGCGGATTCTCACCGATGAGCCAGCAGGTCGGCATCGCTGCGCTGCGCCAGCAGTGGGAGACCTACTCAAGGGCGGCTGTGGCGGCCGGCCACCAGCCAAATCGGGCGAACTGGCGAATCATGCGCGACGTGTTCGTCGCCGAAACCGACGGTGAGGCGCGGCGGTTGTTCCTGGAGGGACCGGCCGGCCGCACCTGGGAAGAGTTGGTGCTCCCCACGTTCCGGGTGGTCCGCGACCGCGGGGGTAGGCCGTACGCGCTCGGCGAACTGCTGTTGGATCCAGGAATGACCCTCGACGAGCTGACTATCGAGTGGATGGTCGACCACTTCTTCATCATCGGCTCCCCCGACACCGTTGTCGAGAAGATCACCCAGTTCAACGACGATCTCGGCGGTGTCGGCGCGCTGCTGTCGTTCACGTTCGACTTCAGCCGCGACCCGGAGCCCTACCGGCGTCACCTCGAACTCCTGGGCCGTGAGGTCGGCCCCCGGATCGCTGCACTGGGACCGCGTAACACCACTAGCGCAGTTGTGGCCAGCAACGCATGACCGCCGCTTCGAATCCCGGGGCAACGCCGGCGATCGTCTACGACCCCGCACCTGAGTTCTTGGAACTGACGGTACGCGGACCGCGCACCCCGGTTCACACCGGTACACCGATCGAGTCGGTTCACGTGCTGCACAGCGATGCGGGTGGACGCAGCGGTGTCTGGGAGTGCACGCCTGGCAGTTTCGACTCCGCCCGTAACGGTGACAACGAGCTGATGTTCTTTCTCGCCGGTTCGGGAACGATCACTACCGCCGACGGAACCGCCCATGAGATCCGTCCCGGTGTCGTGCTCGTCGCACCGGACGGCTGGCGGGGCACCTGGGACATCCGCGAGACGGTGCGCAAGGTCTACACCATCTGGAATAGCGGGCCCAACTACGACTAGGGCGTGTCTGACAATAGTTTCGGGTGTTGTGCCTGAGGCTTGAGGGATGTCGTGGTTTCGGTTGTTGTCCGATGAGCAGTGGGCGTTGATCGAGGGTCTGTTGCCGGGTCCGACGGGTAAGCGGGGCAGGCCTTTCCGTGATGCTCGGTCGATGGTGGAGGGCATCATCTACCGGTACCGGTGTGGGATCGCCTGGCGTGATGTGCCCGTGCCCGCGGCGCCACGAACCTCACTCGCCACACAGGAGGCTGGGTCGAATTACACCAATCCAGGCATCGAGCCGCCTGATCACGGCATCGGCCGTCTGGCTGCCCCATTTGTCAGACACGCCCTAGCCCCGCTGCGAGAGCGCGGAGAGGGCGTTGTGCAATCTGGACGCCGCCCTTTCGCGGTCGGCGGACAGCGGGATGTCGGACGTCGCCCTCCTCGAAGTTGGTGCTCAGCTCAATCCGTCACCGGTGCTGGCGCTTCCTCATACGAGCGAACCGCCGTGAATTTGCCGTTCTCGATCTCGACGATGTTCACGCCCTGCAGTGCGAACCGCTTGCCGTCCGGGTCTTTCATCCGGGCACGGAACTCAATGACGGCAGATGTCTCGCCGTCGCCCCACTCGTCCAGAATGTCGACCTCGAGTTCGGGGAACGCTCGGAAGAATTCCTCAGTCATTCCGCGAATTCCGGCGTGGCCCTGCACCAGAGGCTTACCAGTCGGCAGGAAGGTAGCGTCTGGGTGGAAGTGGCTCAACAGGCCGTCGATGTCGTGCCGGCATTCGGCGTCCCACACGGCGGCCTGCAGGTCGCGGGCGAGGCTCATGAAGGGTCTCCATTCGTAACAGGGTGAGAATCTTTCGGCCGTGCGGATGCTCGAAGGCGTTCAATCCTGCGCGAGGATGGTCGCAAGCCGCATCGCGGCGGTGCCGCCGGTGGCTACCGCGCCCTCCATCCAGCCGCGGAACGCGTGCGCGATGTCAGATCCGGCGAACACCAGCCGGTCCTCGGTGGCCTCCAGTGCCGAGGCGTACTTGGACAACAAACCGGCGGGTGCGGCGCACCATGTGCCCTTGGAGTACGGGTCGGCCAGCCAGTCGTAGCCGTCGACCTTGAGGACACCCGCCTCGGGGACGTATCGACGCACCGCCGCCTCCATCTCGCCGCGGTTCAGTATGTCCAGCGGACGCTCCTGGGTGGAGAATCCGACGACCAGGTCGCCGCCCAGATCCGTTTCATCGGCCGGGTAGTCGGTGAAGAACACGTCGATCGGTTCGGTGTGCTCGCCGATGGCGAGGAGCTTCGGCGGCAACCCCGTAACCAGCGCCCAGAGTTTCTTCGCGGCACCGGACTGGCCCATCGCCACACCGGCAGCCTTTTCCGGCGACAGCGCCGGAGTGAACGCCAGGTCGGGCAAACAGTTCAGCGGCAGCGCGATCACCGCGCCGCGCCCGTGCAGCACCTCCCCGCCCGCGGTGTGTACCTCAACACGGTCGGCTGCCTGCGTGACCGCGGTGACCGGAGTCGACAACAGTAGTTCGGCGCCGGAATCGTCGAGCATTCGCTGCAGTAGGTCGGTGGTGCCTGCGGCGAATCGGTGTGTGGGCGTGCTCCCGATCGCCAGCGGGTCGTCGTTCAGGTTGGGAATCCAAGCCATCAGGTGCAGCGCGGAGAGCTGCGACTCGTGACAGCCTGTCTCCTGGCGCACCCATGCGCCCATCAGCTCGCGGAGTGTCACCGACAAGCCGAAGCTGTCGA
Organism: Mycobacterium sp. ABE4_509; assembly: GCF_056160785.1. Lineage (NCBI taxonomy): Bacteria > Bacillati > Actinomycetota > Actinomycetes > Mycobacteriales > Mycobacteriaceae > Mycobacterium > Mycobacterium sp. ABE4_509. The sequence continues at coordinate 77,440 of NZ_JBSWXU010000001.1, forward strand.
GGTAGCCGTCGAGCGGGACGTCGAGATCGGCAACGTTCTGCAGGTCCAACGGCAGCGTCGGGTCGATTCGCCGCACCTGTGCAGAGACCTCCTCGACGAATCCTTTGAGCGCGAGCTCATCCTCGGCGGAGATCGGGCAGTTCGCATGGCTGCGAACGCCGTCGAGTAGGGACACGTGGTTTTCGGCCTGGGGGCTCTGTGACAGCTCTACGCCATAGCGCTGCACCTCGGCCATCAGCGCGGTGTTCGCCTCTGGATCGAGCCAGTTACCGCCCATCTCGACCGGGAAGTCGGTATCGGCGAACGGCCGGAACCAGACCCGGCCACCGATGCGGTCGCGCGCCTCGACGATCAGAACCTTCTTGCCTGCCTTGGCGAGATCGCGGGCGGCCGTCATCCCCGCGAACCCGGCACCGATCACCAGCGCGTCGTAGGTGTCACCGTTCATCTGCAGGTCCTTCCGTTGTGGTGCAAGGTCTCAGGTCAATCCAGCCCGATCGGCAGGTGCAGCGGCGCCCCACGCACACCGGGGTCGCACGCGGTCACCGCCAGCGTGCCGAGCGAGGCCAGGGCGAGTACGTCCAGCTCGGGCCCGGCGAATGCCAGGTTCGTCGGCGTCGGTGCGTACACACCGGACCAGTCGTCCACAACGATGTCGAGTTCGCCACCCGGGGATAGTCGGTACACCCGATTGGGTTGCCAGCAGCCGATCCACAGGCCGCCGTCGGCGTCGAATGCGATACCGTCGGGTACCGCGCGGTCGAGCACGACGACCGGTTCAGGTTCCCCGCCGGCAAGCGGCATCCGTACGATACGCGGCCAGGTCGACTCGACCGCATACAGCCAATCGTCTTTCAAGGCAAGGCCATTGGCGAAGTGCAGCCCCTCTTCGAGTACCCGTTCGGTGGTGCCGTCCGGGTCGATTCGCACAATCCCCCCGGCCGCACGGCCCCAGTCCCCGGAGTCTGACACCCACAGTCGACCCTCACCGTCGAACACCGGGTAGTTCGGGTAGCCGATCGGGGCGCCGTAGCGCCGGATGCGGCCGTCGGTGTCGATCTTCTGGATGCACCCGTTGCCGACATCACAGACGTAGACAGCGCCCACGCCGTCGAGTGCAAGGCCGAGCATGGAGCCCCCGGGCACGGTGCACACGGTTTCGAAAGTTCCGCCGTCGAGCCCGAACCGGTACAGCTGGCCGCCCTCGCCACCCGCGTAGAGCATCTGGTCGGCCGGGGACCAGCACACGCCCTCGGGGTGCTGCAGGCCCTCCACCAGGGTGCGCAGACCGGGGCCGGTCACCGATGCGGGAACGCCGGTTGTCGTCTGCGGTTCGGTCACGATGCGGCTCCGACGATGCTCGCGGCCCGCTGCCAGTGGGCCAGATCGACGACCTGGCCGACAAGTATGCCGAGCTGCGCTGCGGCGGCGGCGACCGGATCGACGTCGTCCACCGGGGTCGAGTTGATGGTGACGCCCAGCGGCGTCGGCCAGCCCCGCAGCGCGTGGACAGTCGAGCGCAGCGCCGCCAGCGTCGTCGCCGTCGCCTGCCACCCCGCCGCACAGACGATGCAGCCGACCGCGCGGCCGTCGAGGTACGGTCGTCGGTCGGTTCGCAGCTCCTCCAGGTGGTCCAGCGCGTTCTTGATCAGGCCCGATGGCCCGCCGTGGAATGCCGGGCTGGCGATGATCACCCCGTCGGCGTGGCGGATGAGATCAAGCAGGCGGTCGGCATGCGGCGACGGCGACCCACGCTCCGGTGCGTAGGCGGGTAGGTTCAGTTCGTCGGCCAGGACGATGTCGGTCTGAGCGCCGGCATGCTCGGCGAGATCCAGCGCGGCGCGCAGGGCGCGTTCCGACGACGAGCCCGCGCGGGTGGTGCCACCGAAACCGACGATCCGCGGGTTCCATTCAAACTCCACGTCACCATCGTGGAGGAATCGGTTGTCCTGCACCATTGTCGCGTCACACCAACCTCGGTCGTACACTCATCGCTGCATACAAGCCAGCTCGGCGAGCTGCTCCATCGCCAGCCGTGGGCTCGACAGCACAGGCGTCTGGGCGGGCACTCCGGCGGCGATCCGGGCCATCGACGCCTGCGCAAGCACCACCACGTCGCTCTCACCGGCCAACCGGCCCAGTTCGTCGGCCACGATCGAGTCGTGTCGCGCGCATTCGCCGCGGCCCAGCGCGGCGAATGCCCCCTCGCAGAGTCGGGAGACGACGGCGACCTCCCGGCCGGTCTGGCGTGCGGCGGCCTCGATGACTTCGGTAGTGGGCACCAGCGTCGTCGGCAGGGTAGCCAGCACGCCGACCCGCGAGCCGAGCGCCACGGCGCGTTCGGCCATGGCGCGGTCGACCCGCAGCACGGGCACGTCGGCACCCGCGGCGATCTCGTCGACCACACCGCCCACCGACGAGCAGGTCACCAGCACGGCATCGACACCGAAGTCGACGAGGGCAGTGACGTGGCCATGTAGCCGGTCACGGGTCATATCGTCGACGGCACCGTCGCGGACCGTCCGCTTGAGCAGGAGTTCATCGGCGATGACGGCCGTCCCGACACCGGGCAGCAATTCAGCGGCGAGGTCGTTGAACGTCGGTGCCAGCGCGGCGACGGTGTGGACGAAGCCGATACTGTGCATGGGGGTCTCCGTTCCGTGGATCAGTAGCATTCGGCGAGCAGCCCGCCGTCGACGACGAGTGCTTCGCCGGTGACGAAGGCGGCGTCCTCCGAGGCGAGGAACAGCACCGCTCGGGCGACCTCGCGCGGCTTTCCGATCCGGCCGAGCGGGTACTCGGCCTCGGCCTGTGCGCGTAGCGCGGCGGGGTCGGCCGCCGCGGCGAAGTACGCCTCGACCATCTCGGTCTGTATGTCGCCGGGACACACCGTGTTGCAACGGATCTTGTCGCGCCCGTACTTCACTGCGGCTGATTTGGTCATGGCGAGGACCCCGCCCTTGGCGGCGCCGTAGGCGGCGAGCATGGGGTCACCGGTCAGGGCGAGCACGGAGGAGACGTTGACGATCGCGCCGCCGCCGGCACTACGCATCACCCGGATTGCGTGTTTGCAGCCGAAGAACGGGCCCTTGAGGTTGACCGCGAGTACCCGGTCGAGCTGCTCCTCGGTGGTGTCGGCCAGCTCCTGCTCGACCTGGATGGCGGCGTTGTTGACCATGACGTCGAGCCGTCCGAACCGGTGCACAGCGTCGTCGACGAGCGCGGCGACCTGCGACTCCTTGGAGACGTCGGTGTGGCGGTAGACGCCGATGCCGTCCATGACCGCTGCGCCCGCCCCGTCGTTGACGTCGCAGCCGAGGACGTGCGCACCCTCGGCGGCGAATTCGCGGGCCAACGCAGTCCCCAGGCCGGAGGCGACCCCGGTGACGATGACACTGCGTCCTTCGAATGACGTGCTCATGAATGCTTCCCGTCGTTGCCCATCGGTGGCAGCCTGCCAGTCCGACTCGTTGCTGACCACTGTGTCCTGAGATGACCCGAATGCCACGATCGGTGCGCGAAGACAAGCGCCGGTTCTGAACTCAAGTGGCCCGGGAAAGCGCCAGTGCTCGCAGCGCGAACCAGAGTTCGCTGACATCGCCGGTCGACCGCATCGAGCGGCCCGTCAGGTCCTGGATCCGCGCGATCCGGTAGTTGACAGTCTGGGTGTGAATGAAAAGCAGTCCGCCGGCCCGGCTCGGTGAGCGGTCGCACTCCAGGTACGCCTGCAGAGTGTTGATCAGATCGGTGCCCTGCTCGCGGTCATATTCGATGAGCGGGCCCAGGACCCGGTCGGCGGCCAGCTCGGACTCGGCCAGCGTGCGGGGCAGGAACGACGGACTGCTGTCGCCGTACAGCGCCAGCGCTGAGCCGTCCGGACTGATGGTCTCCAGTGCCCACCGTGCTTGGCGAACAGCATCGCCGAGGTTGCCCGCCTCGGCGAACTGGTCACTCAGCCCGGCGCGCCACCGTTCCTGCACGGTGCGTTCCTCGAAGTCCGCCTGAGCAACGTCGCCAGACCGGAACACCGCGACGGCTATTTGGCCGATCTCGCCGAGCAGGAAAGGAATGCCACGGAGCAGCCATCGGCGTGCGAGCCTGTCGATCGAGTCGGGACGGCCGTCGACGGCCAGTATGCGCAGGTCGCCCTGGAGTCGGCGGCTGTGGAAGAGCGCCGTGAGGACGGCAGGCTCAAGCCGGCCGTTCAGTGCGTCGTTCAGCAACCCGGCGCCGGAGCGGCGAGAGCGCTCCACGGCCGCGTCGACACGGCCGATCTCCAATGCGCATGCGGCGGCGATCTGTTGGAGGACCGCGAGCCTGGGCTGTGAATCGCCCTCTGGAAACGCAACGAGGCACGCAGACCGATGGCTCGGGATCGGCATCGTCAGCGCTGTCCTGTCGCCGACGTTCAGCGTCATGACGAACGGCGGTCGGCCGGACGAGCGCCGGACCTCGGCGTCGTAGGCTGCCTTCCACTCGTCGCCCGGAATGTCTCTGTCGCGGATGAGCGGCTCCCACATTTCGGGGTCGACGAGGTGCAGGGTGCAATTCACCACCCGGCTGAGCCGGTCGACGAACTCGGTGCCCGCCAGTGTCTCGCGTAGGCTGGCCATCACTTCGCCGTTGACCCTGGCGATCTGCGTGAAGGACTGGTCTTCACCCCGGGCGTTGGCTGCGGCGACGAACCGCACGTACTGCGCGAAGCCGACCGCGTGCGCGCCGTCGATCACCGGGAACCCCACCCGATCGGCGGTTGCGAGCATCTCCTCGGAGAGATGCGGACGACGTCGATCCTCCCCGATCACGATGCCGCTGAGCCCCGCCTCGAGCATGTTCTCCACAAACTCGACCTGTGCCGCCGGTTCTTCAGGAACGATGTAGCCGCAGGTCAGCACGAGATCGCCCGGTTCCAGCCAATTCCACGGGTCGAAGGCGTCGCTGACATGTGCCCAGGTCACCCGGCGGTCGAGGCCCGCCTGCCCGGCGAGCAGTGTGGCTTGGAGATGTCGAAGCTCGACTACGTCGCGGACGCTGACCCCGCCGGGCACGGTGGTGGTTCTGAGTGGGCGCTGCGCCACGGGTCCGAGGCTCGGTCGAGGTGCGGCCGCAGTCACGGCCGGCCCGCTGCGGTGCACGGGAAGGATCGGCGCAGTTCGGGCCGATGGGGACAGTCCCGCTCAGCCGGTCGTGGTTGCCGACAAGGGCGTGATTGAGCGCATCGAGACCCTGTGGGGACAGGACGCAGCCTGTGCCGCGCGACGCCACTCATCGCCTCAGCCTAACTCGCCTCAGCCCGGCCGTACTTGTGTTGTGACACAGAAGGTGGGGCAAGAACTGTGTTGACATCTAAGTATGCGGGTGGGAGATGGCATTTTCCGAGGGGTCGGCCCACCCCGCGACCAGTGTGGAACACGGCGGAATCGAATACGGCTGGGTGATTGTCTGGATGGTGCCGCGACGAATTCCGATCTTCGGCGCAGTCTGTCCTGCATGGGCAGACTCAGCTATGGCTTCAACGCGTCGGTGGACGGGTACATCGCCGACGCACAAGGCAGCATCGACTGGTCCCCTCCGAGCGATGAACTGCACCAGTACTGGAACGATTTCGAGCGGGCGACCGCCCTGTCGTTCTACGGGCGGCGGCTCTACGAACTGATGTCCGGGTACTGGCCCACCGCCGACCAGGCCGCCGATGCCACCCCGTTGATGGTTGACTTCGCGCGCATCTGGCGGGACATGCCTAAGGTCGTGTTCTCGCGCACCCGGATTTCGTCGGCTGGAACTCCCGACTGGAACGCGGCGACCCGGTCGCGGTGGTGACGAAGCTCAACGCCGAAACCGACGGTCGGCTGGAGGTGGCCGGCGCAGCTCTGGCCGCGCCGATCGTGCGGGCCGGGTTGGTGGACGAGTACCGCACCTTCCCGGGCGGGACGGTCCTGCTGCGCTACGAGGCCATACACCGACTGATCGAACATGCACAGGTCCGGATCCACCCCGATTCACGCCTCGTCCGGGGGCGCCGAGGCGACCTCGGCGGCGCGTGCACTGTCGGCGGTTTCGGGTACCCCGACAGCGAACACGACGAGCGCCAACACAGCGATGCCGGAGAGGACGAGCAGGGCGGCGTGGAAGTCGGCTGCCACGGTGACGAATCCGGCCAGACTCGGACTCAGCGCGGCGCCGATACCCTGGATCGTTGTGGCCGCGCCCAGTGCCAGGTTGAAATGACCTGTGCCGCGGGTGAGGTCGGCGATCACCAGCACGAACATCGCCCCGAAGATGCCGGCGCCGACGCCGTCGAGCACCTGGACCGCCACGATGTAGTACGGATGATCGGACAGGGTGAACATCACCCCGCGGATGGGCAGGACGATGAAGGCGGCCAGGAAGATCGGTTTGCGCCCCCATTCCTTGCCCTTCTTCGCGACCATGATCGCCATCGGGATCATCACCAGCTGCGCGACGATGATCAGCGCGGCTTGGTAGAGCGTGCCCTGCTGGCGGTTCTGCATCGCCAGTTCCTGGCCGGTCAGCGGGAGCATCGCAGCGTTGGCGAGTTGCCACAACAACGCCGCGGCGCACAGCGCCAGCAGTGGGCGGGAGCGCAGCAGCACACCGAAGCCTGACGGTTTTTTCGTTGTCGTGTGGTGGTCCTGCGCTCCGCCAGGGGTCAGTCCCCGCGCGGCGTCGTTGTCGATCAGCCGCGGGTTGATCAGCAACGTCACCGCCACCACCAATACGCTGGTCGCGGCGGCGAACCAGAACCCGGCCTTCACGGTGAGCAGGTATCCGGCGATGCCGAACACCAACGCCCCCACCACGTTTCCGAGGTGGTTGAAGGCGTTCATCCGGCCGACGCGGTAGGTGTAGGCGGCCGCGCCGACCAGTCCGAGTGCGACCGCGGCGATCGCGGGCGGGAACACCGCGCCTGCCACCCCGGTCGTCACCTGGGCGACGGTGATTGCCAGGAAGCTCGGGTTCACCGTGACCAGAAGCGCGCCGACCGCGGTCGCCACCGCTGCGACGATGATCAGGCTGCGCTTGTGTGCGGTCTGGTCGATCAGTCCGCCGATCGGGGTCTGCACGAGCAGGCCCACCAAACCCCCGATGGTCAGCACGAGTCCGATATCGGCCGGGTCCCAGCCGGGGATGGTCAACAGGTAGATGCCGAGGAACGGTCCCAACCCGGCCTGGACGTCCGCCAGGAAGAAGTTCAGCCCGTCCAGCGCCCCGAGCGAGCGGCCCTTGCCTGCAGGATCGTGGGCCGCGGGCGTGGTGGCCTCCCCCATCGTCGGTCACCCGTCCGTCCTCGTAGGCCTGTCGCATGGCGTTGTGTGCGTCGCGACACGCGAGCGTCAGCGGCTCAACAGTATCGGCACGCCGGACGGGGGCGCAGCGCATGGCCGTGGCATTCGGGAAGTGGCAGCCCAGCAGGGCGCGATGATGGTACCACCAAATGCTCACGGGTCTCACACGGACCACATAGCTCACACGTAGACAACTTCCCTAATTTTCCCATGTCGGGGACGTCAATTTCACGATCCAGGCTAGGAATGAGGAGTTGTCATGAAGGTCACGACGATCGGATACGGGTCGGCGATCGCCGCCGTTCTCGCGTTGGGAGGTCTGGGCGTGGGAGCAGGGCTTGCTGCCGCACAGCCCGGTCCGCCTCCCCCGCCCTGCCCGGGGCAGTTCTCCGGCATGGGCGGCCAGGGTCAGATGGGTGGACCCGGGCTGATGGGCGGCCAAGGGCCGATCCTGGGACAGATCGGCAACGGCAGGATCGCAGAGCGGCTGATCGGCGACGGGTTTCCCGGAGCCGGCCTGTTCAACGGCGTGGGTCTGCCGGGGATCATCGGTGATGGTCTGGCGAATGGCGCCGGCCTGCAGGGGATGCCGCCGGGCTTGAACAGCGGGCCCGGATTCTGTCCGGTTCCCGGGCTCCAGCAGGGGCCCGGGGGTGGCGCTGCCATGCCGGGCGCAATGGCGGGAGCGGTTGGTGGGCCCGGCGGCTTCGGACCCTAGTTCGGGCCGGAGGCATCGGTGTTGAGGCCCCGTCCAGGGGGGCACCCTCTCGTGTGGGTGGTCGCTCTGGCGGGGCCTCGTGCTCAGGTGTTCGGAGTCTGGCGACCCAGCAGCTCGGCGCGGGTCGCCGGAACGCCGCTGCGGCCACGCGGATCGCATTTGACCGCCAGAATCTGATTGATCCCCAACCGGTTGGCCGCGAACGCCAGCGCCGAACCGGCCATGTACAGCCGCCATATCCGCGCCCGGCCGGCGCTGCTGAGGGACACCGCCTGCCGCCAGTTCGCTTCGAGATTGCTCACCCAGGCGCGCAAGGTCATCGCATAGTGTTCGCGCAGCGACTCGACGTCGCGGACCTCGAAACCCGCCCCCTCGAGCGCGTCGATCATGGTCGCCATCGGTTCGATCTCTCCGTCTGGGAAGACGTAGCGGTCGATGAACGACGTCTTCGAGAATTCGGTGGGTTCCCGGGGTCTGCGGGAGATGGCGTGGTTGAGCAGGCGCCCGTGGGGGCGCAGCAGCTCGTACAGGTCCGCGGAATAGGTCGGCAGCATCGCCGCGCCGACGTGTTCGGCCATCCCGATACTCGAGATGGCGTCGTAGGGTCCGTCGCTGACGTCGCGGTAGTCCTGTACGCGGATCTCGACGAGATCTCCGACGCCTTCCTGGACCATCCGCTTGCCGGCGTAGTCCGCCTGCTCGTGCGAGAGGGTGACGCCGACGACGCGGGCTCCGTAGTGGCGGGCGGCGTGCAGCGCGAAGGTCCCCCATCCGCAGCCGACGTCGAGCACCCGCATGCCGGCACTCAGCCCGAGCTTGCGCGCCACCAGATCACATTTGGCGTACTGCGCCGCGGTCAGCCCCTCGTCGGGGGCCGCCCAGTAGCCGCACGAGTACGTCATCGACTCGCCCAGCACCAGGCGGTAGAAGTCGTTGCCGACGTCGTAGTGGTGGCTGATGGCGGCGGCGTCGCGGCCCTTGTCGTGCCGGCGCCCGCGGGCCGGTTTGGCCTCCTCGGGTGGCGGGGCCGGTGGCAGTCCGATGATCCCGAGCCGCAGTACGGCCTTCACCAGGGCTTTCTTGGTGTCGGCGTCGATGCGCACACCCGGGCCCCGGGTGGGGTCGGCGACCTCCTCCAGGGTCTGCAGACCTGCGAGCAGATCGCCGTGGATCTCGACATCCCCCGAGACGTATGCGCGGGCGAAACCGAGCTCGTTCGGGGCCCACAGCAGGCGCCGTAGGCCTCTGCGGTTGTTGATCGCAATCGTCCATTGCGCATCCGGCGGTCCGGCCCGGCTGCCGTCCCAGCCCGTTATCCCGATGGGAGCATCCGGTCCCACCGCCGCCCGTACCAACGGCGCCACCGCCTCGGCCACTGTCATCGCGGGGCCTCCGTCCTTGCGTGTCCTGTCAGCGCATCGTGCCTTCCAGCAGACCTGAGTCGGCGCGTCTCCGCACGCCGACTCGCCGTCGACTACGTGTCGTTCCCGACGTGTGTCTGCGTGTCGCGGCAACCGGGGCATACCCCGTAGAGGTCGAGGCGGTGGTCAGTGTCGACGTAGTTGAACTGGCGCACAAGTTCTTCGATGTGTTGTTCGATAACCGCCGGCAGGAAAGAATCCGCGCGCCCGCACAGCCGACAGAGCAGATAGTGGCGATGCTCGCTGTTGGTGCTCAGGCGGTAGAGCAACTCGCCGTCCTCGCTGCGCTGAGCCTCGGCGACCTTGTCTTCGACGAGCGTCCGCAGAATCCGGTACACGGTTGTCAGCCCGGTCTGCCCGGGCTGTTCTTCTCGCAATTGATGGTAGAGCTGCTGTGCGCTGCGGAATCTGTCGCTGTTGCCGAGCACTTCCAGCACTGCGCGCTGGTTCGCGGTGCGGCGGCGGCGCCTCGGAGGTGTCGACGCGCGCGATTCTTCACGGTTCATGTCTGGCACTCCTGGCCTCGCGAATCTGACAATCCTGGGCGCACCCACTTGCGCGCTCGTGGCCTCAATCATCTTCGGCAGCGGTGGCCTCTCCCAAAGCTCCCGCTCGCAGTGGCACACCGGCTCGCTCGTGTGCGAATCCCTCGCCGAGTGCCTGCTCGGCCTGCAGCACTGCCAGCGCTACCAACTCTCGAGCCCGATCATCGACGAGTTGGTAGAACATTCGGGTGCCGTCTTGGCGCACGCCGACCACCTTCCCCCAGCGCAGTTTCGCCAAGTGCTGGGAGGTGGTGGTCGCTGTCTTGCCCACCAACTCGGCAAGCCGGTTGACAGGCAATTGGCCGTGGTCTCGCAGAGCCAGAATGATCCGAATGCGGGTCGGGTCGGACAGCAGGCGAAACACCTCGGCGGCCAGGTCCACGTACTCGCTCTGCGGGCCAAACCTGCATGTCTTTGAATCTTCGTACATACGCAGACTATAAGACTTCACCGCCCTCTCGCCAAGTGCGAATATGTCCAATCCTGATAGCGCGCGAGCCGTCGCGCTACGCGTGTCGGCGCCACAATCATGCCCGCCGCCGAGCCATATTAATGAAAATGATTATCATTAGTTGTTATGTCTGCAGCACGCGTGCATGGTGAGCGCTCAGCCGAGTTGCCGGTCTCTGCGGTCAGCTCTCCGCTTAGCCGCCTCCGGGTGGAAGTGCCTCGTCTCGTGGGGGTCGCCGGCATCCAAAGCGGCGGGACGTGGGCGGGCGAGAGCGGTCGCACCATCAGGGTCGGGTGGACAATCAAGAGGTTCGACTGATGCCACATGGCGCCCAAGAAACAGTCGCGCCAGCCGCGTCGCTGGACCTCTCCGGGGCGAGGAAGGTGGCCACCACCCTGCAAGCCCTGGCCTCGCCCAACCGCCTGCTGATTCTCGCGCGGCTACGCAGATCGCCCTGCACCGTCACCGAGATCAGTGCCGCCATCGATATGGCACCGCCCCAAGTTTCACATCAACTGCGGCTACTGCGGGCCCTTGGCCTGGTTGTTGGCGAGCGCAGCGGCCGAAGCGTCCTCTACCGGCTACACGACGACCACGTGGCACTGCTTCTGGATCAATCCGTCTACCACATCGAACACAGGAATATGGGGATCGACAGCTGAGCACCCCGCCACCGCAGCGCCCACACCGTATCCTCGTGCCTTTCGTATGACAGCCGCAGTGCCCCGCGGTCGACCGGTTTAACGGCCGCTGGGTGGGGAAGCCGACATGTATGCCGGCCAGTGTTACTCAAAAGCTGCTCGACTCCCATCTCGAGTCCGGTGACACCACACCGGGCGAGGAGATCGCCATCCGCATCGACCAGACGCTGACCCAGGACGCCACCGGCACGCTGGTGATGCAGGAACTGGAGGCACTCGACCTCGACCGGGTGCGCACCGAGCTCAGCGTGCAGTACGTCGACCACAACCTGCTGCAGACCGATGAGAAGAACGCCGAGGACCACGAGTTCCTGCGCACCGCGGCGCAGCGGTTCGGGGTGTGGTTCTCCAAGCCGGGCAACGGTGTGTCACACCCGACTCACATGCAGCGTTTCGGTTTGCCAGGCAAGACGATGGTCGGGTCGGACTCGCACACCCCGGCCGCCGGGTCACTGGGCATGTTGGCGATCGGCGTCGGGGGCCTCGAAGTCGCGATGGCGATGGCCGGGCGTCCGCTGCATCTGCGGATGCCCGAAGTCTGGGGCATACGACTGGAAGGTGAACTACCGCAATGGTGTTCGGCCAAGGACGTCATTCTCGAGATGCTGCGCCGCCACGACGTCGACGGCGGCGTGAACCGCATCATCGAATACCACGGTCCCGGGCTGGCCGGGCTGACGGCGATGGACCGGCACGTGATCGCCAACATGGGGGCCGAACTCGGTGCCACCACCACCGTCTTCCCCAGCGACGACGCGGTCCGGACGTTCCTGCGTGCCGAGGGCCGCGAAGACGACTGGGTCGAGTTGCTGGCCGACGACGACGCCGACTACGACATCGCCGACACGATCAACCTGTCCGACATCGAACCGCTGATCGCCAAACCGTCCTCACCCGGCAACGTGGTGCCGGTGAGCGAGGTGGCCGGTGAGCCGATCGCGCAGGTGGTGATCGGGTCGAGCGCCAACCCGGGCCTGCGTGACTTCGCGATCGCCGCGGCGATGGTCGACGGGCGGCAGACCTCGCCCGATGTCAGCTTCGACGTGAATCCGACCTCACGGGAGATCCTCGAGGACCTGACCAAGATGGGTGCGACGATGTCGCTGATCAGCAGTGGTGCCCGGCTGCACCAGGCCGGATGCATGGGATGCATCGGGATGGGCCAGGCGCCGGCGACCGGGCACAACTCGCTGCGCACCATGCCGCGCAACTTCCCGGGCCGCTCCGGCACCAAGGAGGACAAGGTCTGGCTGTGCTCCCCGGAAACTGCGGCGGCGTCCGCGCTGACCGGCGAGATCACCGACCCGCGGCGATGGGCGCGCGACGCCGGGATGAGCTATCCCGCCCTGCGGCTGCCCGAACGCAACAGCGTCAACACCGCGATGCTGGTACCGCCGCCACCGCAGGAACAGGCCGAACTCGTCGAACCCGTCAAAGGCCCGAACATCTCGCGCCTTCCCGACCCCGAACCGCTTCCCGAAGAACTCGAAGCTCCGGTGCTGCTGAAGGTGAACGACAACGTCTCCACCGACGAGATCTCCCCCGCCGGCGCGCGGGCACTGCCGTACCGTTCCAACATCCCGAAGCTGGCCGAATTCAGCTTCACCCAGGTCGACGAGTCCTATCCGAGCCGGGCCCACGATGCCCAACCCAGCGGGCACGTCATCATCGGCGGGCAGAACTACGGGCAGGGCTCCTCACGCGAACATGCCGCGATCGCGCTGCGCTACCTGGGATTGCGGGCGGTGATCGCCAAGTCCTACGCCCGCATCCATTGGCAGAATCTCGCGAACTTCGGTGTGCTGGCGCTCGAGTTCGCCGACCCCGGCGACTACGACTCCGTCGACCGGGACGACACCGTCCGGCTCGCTGATCTGCACCGGGCGCTCGACGGAACCGGCCCCCTCACCGTGGAGAACCTCACCAAGCAGACCAGTTTCCAGGTTCGGCACCGCCTGTCGCCCAGACAGGTGCAGTACGTCCTCGCCGGTGGCCTGATTCCGCAAGTGGCGCAGGAGAACAGCGGGTAGCCGACTGAAGAGGTTGCCCAGCCACGCCGCTGGCGGTGCCGGATTCTCGTTACACGGGCCCGTCGGGAAAATCGTGCCAGCGGCTGATCTTCCAGATCCCGTCCTGTTTGACCAGCCATCCCTCGTAGTTGAGCGATGCGACGGGCGAGAAGAGGGTCCCGCTCGCGGTGTTGGTGAGCAGCCCGGCCACGCTGACCCGCGCCGTGGTATCGGTCTGCTCGAGAAAGACGATGTTGGACATCAAGTGGCGTCGCTGGTTTCCCGCGGTGCTGAAGGTGGCCATCCGCTCCCGCCAGAAGTTGCGGAACTCGTCGCCGCTCTGCTCGACCGGCGCCTGCCCGGGGACTCCCACGGCGAAGACCGCATCGTCGGTGAACAGGTCGAACCAGGTCTCGGCCTGGTAGTTGTCGTAGGCCAGCGCGTACGTGTCGACGAGGTTCTTGATCGCGAGCCGATCGTGACTGTCGAAATCGGTGCGGCCGGCCGCACCGCTGAGGGCGAACTGGTGCAAGGGTCCCGAAGCTGGTTGGTCCGACATCAGCGACCAGCCTATACATCTCAGGGGTGTGCTGGTTGTGCTGCCCGCTGCACGGGTCGTACGCATGGGCCTGCTGCCGTCCGGCCCGATGTTGAGTAGAAATACCGACTGCACCGGGCTGTCCGACCTGCCACGATTGAACCCATGGATGCCCCAGCGTGGCAAGTCGGCCCCCTAGCCGTCCCGGTGCACGGGTTCTTCGTCGCCCTGGGGGTGGCTGCGGCCACGGTCATGTTCTCGGTCGAGGCACGCCGCCGCGGCGCGGTCAACGAACAATCCCTGGTCGCAGTGGCTGGAGCGCTCATCGGCGGAGCCGTCGGGATGCGATTGTCCGGCTGGGCCCGGCACCTCGACTTCAGTGCCAACCCGACACTGGCTCAGGCCTGGCAGTTCGGGTCGCGCAGCATCCTCGGCGGGCTGCTCGGCGCCTATGTGGGTGTGCTGATCGCCAAACGCATCGGCGGATACCGCGGCAAGACCGGTGACCTGTTCGCCCCCGCCGTGGCGCTGGGTATGGCGATCGGGCGGATCGGCTGTCACCTCACCGAGGCGCCCGGCAGGACTACCGCGCTGCCGTGGGGAATACACGCCCCGGCGAGCACCCCGGAATGCCCGGGATGTCTTGCCGGGCAGGCGATGCACCCGTCGTTTCTGTACGAGATCGTCTTCCAGCTGGTGGCGTTCGCCGTCCTGCTGGCGCTGCGGAACCGCATCGGCAGACCGGGTGAACTGTTCGTGCTCTACGTCGCGGCGTACGCGGTGTTCCGGTTCTCGGTCGAGTTCGTCCGGGCCAACGAGACCGTGTGGCTGGATCTGACACGGCCGCAATGGTTCCTGATCTTGTCCATGACCGTCATCGCGGCGCGGCTGTGGTATGGCTACCGACACGGCTACTACCGCCGTCCGGCCCGAGAACAGGAGGTGCGCCTGTGACCACTCCCCCCGGCGGTGACGGCGACGATCAGGATAAGACGCCACCGGCCTACTGGCCGGTCGGTTATCCGAGCCAGCCCAACTATCCACCACCCGGACATCCGTATCCCTACCGGCCTGGGCCGCAGCACCCCCGCAGGATCTCGGTGGGGGCGGCGATAGGTGGTGCCTTCGTCTACTTCGCCCTCAACGGCGTCCTGGGCCTGCTGCTGCTCGTCTTCGCCGGCTCCTACTACCAGTCCGACAACGTGGTGTTCGGTATCGGTGCGGCAGTGTTCGCGCTGATCGCCTTCGGTATCGGTGGCGCGCTGCTGGCGTTGCGAACCCCCGTCGCGAAGGGACTGGGGCTGGGCCTGATGATCGGGTGGGCCCTGACATCTGTCTTCACTGTGGGCCTGTGCACCGGTATCAACCCCGCGATGTACACATGAGCACCGGGATGGTGCTGCGCGGCGACCGGCTGCACCGCTACGTCACCGCGTTCTGCCCGCGCTGCCACGACGAGGCACCCGAACGCCCCCTGGCCGAGGTGACCCGGCTGTCCGGCAGGTTGGTCGAGCACGACGAGCGGATCTGGCTGGAGCGGGGCTGCCCCCGCCACGGGCTGGTCCGCACCCTCTACGACGAGGCCCCCGAGATCCTGTCCTACCTGGAGGAATGGACGGCGCCGACCAAAGCGCACACCCCCGACGTGCCGGGCAACTTCGACCCCATCCCGCTGGCCTACCTGCGCGGGCTGCCCGAGATGCAGACCCAGCACACCTGCATCCTGCTCGAAGACATCGCCGAGACATGCAACCTGCGCTGTCCCACCTGCTTCACCGACTCCTCCCCCGACCTGCGCAACATCGTGCCGGTGAGCGAGGTGCTGGCCAACGTCGACCAGCGGCTGACACGGGAGAACGGTCGTCTGGACGTGTTGATGCTCTCCGGCGGCGAACCGACTCTGCACCCCGACCTGCCCCACTTGCTGGACGAACTCGTCGCCCGCCCGATCACCCGGATCCTGATCAACAGCAACGGGTTGCGCATCGCCGGTGACGACACCCTGCTCGACCTGCTGGCCGGCCACCGGGAACGCGTCGAGGTGTACCTGCAATACGACGGCGTCACGCCGGCCGCGCACCGCCACCACCGGGGCGGCGATCTCCTTCGAACCAAACAGGCAGCGCTGCAACGCTTGTCAGCGAGCGAGATCTTCACGACGCTGGTGATGACCGCGGCACTGAGTGTCAACGACACCGAGATGGGTCAGATGGTGCAGCTGGCCCTGGAAACCCCCTACGTCGGCGGCATCACGATCCAGCCGCAGTTCGGCTCCGGCCGCTCGGCGGACATCGACCCGTCCGAACGGCTCACCCACACCGGCGTGCTGAAACGGCTCGGCCCGCAGACCGCCGGCCTGGTCACCTGGCGTGACCTCACCGCGCTTCCGTGCTCGCATCCGCACTGCTGCTCGGTGGGCTACCTGATCCGCGACGACGGCGACCGCTGGCGCTCACTGGTGTCGTTGATCGGCCACGATGAGCTCAAGGACAAGTTGTGTCTGGTGTCGAATCGAATCGCCGACAGCGACATCCCCCAGCAGCTGCGCATCGCTGTCAAGGAGTCGCTGCTCGGTCTGCTCTCCGAGCAGTCCTCGTTGTCGCACCCGCAGATGGGCGAGGTGTGGCGAAATATCTGCCAGAACTGCGATCTGGGCATACCCACGCTGCTGACGCTGGCCTCCTCGGCGCTTCCCGGGCGGCGACACAAGATCCGCCGGCTGCTCGGTGAGCGGGTCGTCCGTATCACCGTCAAGCCGTTCATGGACATGTCCACGATGATCGAGGAACGGCTGGTGCAGTGCTGCGTCCACGTCGGCACCCGCGCCGACCAGCAGCAGTGCGCGCCGTTCTGTGCGGTGCAGGCCTGGCCGGCGCTGGGCAGACAGCGGTTGTCGGTCGCCGCGGGGCGGGCCCTGCCGCTGCTGGAAAGTCGATGAGGTCGACCCCGCTGGTCAGGTGGTCGCCAACGTTGACTCGTCAAGGTCGCTCGGTGGAACCCTCTTCGGTGAGGCAGACATTCTGGTGGATGTCTTCGGTCAGCTCGTCGACCTTTCTGAGCAGTTCGCTGAGGTGCTGGGTGTTCTGATAGGTGTGAATCGCGAGTTCGGAGCTGATCTGGTCGGAACGCTTCGCTGCGATCAGCAGGATCGCCCCCTGTAGCCCGGCGATCATCGACAGCATCAGATTCAGCAGGATGTACGGGTACGGGTCGAATCCGTGCCGGCCGTCGGCGGAGCCGCCGAGGTACAACACACTGTTGGCGATGATCCACAGTCCCATGAATCCGAGGAACGCGAACACGAACGGCCATGAGCCCATACCGTTTCGCATCGCATCGGCTGATCGTTCACCGAGGGAGAGCTGGTCGCCGCTGCGTACGCCGGGATGCCTGTGCCAGAGCACTTGCCAGTTCATTGTCAGGTTCTGCCTTCCCCGTTGAGGCCGTCGCGGTGGCGGCCCGCCCGCGGGCAGGCGCCCTCTCGATGATGACGTGCCGGTGGGGCCCGTGCATCCCAGATCGCCGAGCGAATCACCGGGAAGGTGCCGCGTCGGCACCCTTCCTAGACAGGTGCCGGCAAGGCGCTGTCGGGCAGGCGATCACGCGCGCCAAGGACGCACCGGAGAATGCGGCGGATATGTCCGCTCAGGCGGTGAGCAGCCCCGATTCACCCTGGTTGTGCAGGAAGAAGTTCGGATCAGCCGTGTCCCACAGCTCACTGTAGAGCTGCTCCTTGGCTGCGAAAGCGGTCTCCTCCACGTTGAGCCAGTCGGCGATCTGGTCGTAGACGTAGTAGGCGAAGGACACCTGCGGCGTGGTGAGCAACAGCTGGTTGATCGCGATCTGGGCGCCGGTCTTGTTGCCGCCGAAAGCCAGGAAGAGCGCCGGCAGGATCTCCGTCGTCGGGATGGCCGCGTTGACGAACGGGACGATCTGGCTGACGCGGTACATCAGCTCGATCCCCTCTCGCGACACCGGCCGCAGCGCGGGCGGCAGGAACGAGCCCACCAGGTCACGGGTCTGGATCAGCGAATACGGCATGCCGATCGGGTCCGGGTCGCTGGTGCGCAACGGGCTCGAGCCCGGGTCGTCGGTGGTCTCGGCGACGTCGACGGCGGCCGCGGCGAGTTGGACCGGGGCGGTGGTCTCCGGGGTGTCGAGGGCCTCGGACTCCTCGGGTGTGTCCAGCGTCTGGGACGGCGACGAGGGCGACAGCGGCAGCCCCGACTCGCCACGGTTGTGCAGCAGAGCGAACGGATCGAGGATGTCCCAGGTCGTGGTGTAGAACCAGTCCTTGAGCTGCTGGGCCTCGTATTCGAGGTTGATCAGGTCGGCGATCTCGTCGTAGCCGTAGAACAGCACCGACACCGGGTGGATGGTGACCAGCAGATTGTTGATCATGCTCTGGGTGGCATCGCGGAACAGGACCGGGTCGCCGCTGAGCAGGTTCGGCACCTCCCCGGCGATGTTGGCCACCGGGATCACCACGTTGACCCACGGGATCATCTGGCTGAACCGGAATCCGGCCTCATATCCCTCGCGGACGAACGGCTTCAGGAACGGCGCCGAATCGAAGGCGTTGAGGATGTTCTGTTCGATGTCCCACAGCACGCCCGGCATGTCGTAGGGAACCGGCTCCGGTGGCATCGGCCGGAACGGGTTGGGGCTCCACGGCACCGGCTCTGGGTCAACGGTGGCGGCTGCCGCGGCGGACGGGGTCTCCTCCTCGTCGTCGTCGGCTGGTGCCACCAGCGCGGCAAGCGCCGCTACGGCCTCGGGGGCCTCGGGAGCCACGTCATCAGGTGCCTGCGGCTCGGTCTCCGCCTCGGGTGCGGCTTCGGCCACCTCCTGCTCGGCCTCCTCGGTGACGTCGGCGTCCTCGGTGACGTCGGTGTCGTCGGTGAGATCCGCATCGGCGTCTTCGCTGAGGTCGGTGTCCTCGGCGTCGTCGGTGTCCTCGGTGTCCTCGGTGACGTCGATGTCGGCGTCCGAGTCGTCAGCGAGATCGTCGGTGTCGTCCTCGGACGTGGTCGAGTTCGCGGTGCCGAACCGCTTCTTCAGTTCCCGGACCGTGCGGGCCTCGTCGTACCCGCCGCCACGCTTGGGTCCGGCGTCGACGCCGTCGTCCTTCGAGTCGGACGCGGCCGCCGAGGTACCCGACTTGTCGGCCTTGGCGCCTGAATCCGAGCCGCCCGATGACGAGGACGACGAAGACGACGAGGCGCCGTCGGTCTCGGCGTGCGCGGTGCCCTGACCGGCGACGGCGAGTGCCGCCCCCACTCCGGCGGCAACGGCCACACCGCTGAGGTATCCGACGTACTTTGCTGACGGCATGGATGTCCCTTCGTAGGCCAAGGGGATTGTAAAGGGTCCGAGCAAACTCGGCACCACGTCTGGGTGACGCCTGTGCGCGGGCCCGCTGGGGGCGGGCGCGTGGCCCCAACCCGGCGCGGGAGGTTCCGGCGGCTCGGCCGACGACACGCCTACGGCTTCGACCGCCCCTTTTTGCTGAGCCGCAACGCGGGCGGGAACTGCTCGTCGTTGTTCTTCACCGACTGGGTGAGCCCCCGCTCGAGCACCGAGGCGTCGAGTTCGAAGTCGTCGGGGTAGGGCTTGACCTGAGCGCCAAGCGATTCGATCAGACCGGTGATCAGCGAGCCCATGTACTCGCCCTGGAACTGTTCCAGCACATGGAAGAACGTCCTCTTCGAGGCGGTCGCGTGGCACCACCTTGTTGACGAAGTCGCACTCGTACATCTCCTGCGCCGTGAACGGCCGGCCGGTGAACAGCATCTCCTTGAACCGGCGGGTGCCCATCGTCAGCGCCCAGGACCACATCCGCGGCCCCCAGCCCGAATAGCGAAACGCCGCGTGCCCGAACAGCGCGTCCTCGGACGCGATCACCAGATCTGCGTCGGCTGCCTGGTAGAAGTGCCAGCCGTAGCAATACCCCTTGACCTCGAGAATGCTGATCTTCTGGAACTCGCGCAGGCTGCGGCAACCCGATTGCGCATTGGCGAACCACGGGCCGAGCGAGCCGCCGTGGCGATAGGTGCCCTTGGGCGGGTAGGTGATCTCGCCGGCGTCGTCGGCGAGCTTGAACTCGCGCAGCCGCTCCTCGGGTGAGCCCTCCAGGCCGGCCATGAAATCCGGCAGGTCGACGCCGCTGCCGAAGTCGTCGCCGATCCCCCGCACGACCAGCACCTTGACGTCGTCGTCGATGTTCGCGCGGTGCAGCAGGTCGGCGTACCGCAGCCGGGCTTCGACGGTGGGGGCGTTGAGCCGGTCCGGGCGAGCCAGCGTGATGGTCGCGATCTTCGTTTCCGGGTCCTTGTCATAGCGGACGATCTCGTCCGCGGGGGGGGGTGGCGTCGACACGGTTCTCCTTCGAGGGGCATTTCGCACGGCGATGTGGCTAGCAGAACAGACTGTCTGTCTGGCAAGATGACGCATTATCTGGTGATTAGACACTATGTCTAGTGAAATGACGTGATGAGGACAGCGACCGCAATGCCAGACACGGCAACTCCCCTGGGCCCGAAGCCGCCGGTGTACGACCCCGAGTGGGTGCGCGCCAAATACAACCTGGAGCGCGACAAGCGCATCCGCCCCGACGCGGTGGATCAGTTCGTCGAGGTGACCGCGGACTTCTCGCACTATGCCGACGACCCCTATGTGGAGCGGGTCGAGCGTGACCCGGTCGACGACCACGTGCAGCTACTGATCATCGGCGCCGGGTTGGGCAGCGTGATCGCCGCGGCCAGGCTGCAGGAGATCGGCGTCGACGACATCAGGATCGTCGACACCGCGGGCGACTTCGGCGGCACCTGGTACTGGAACCGCTACCCGGGCGTCCAGTGCGACATCGAGTCCTACATCTACCTGCCGCTGCTCGAAGAGCTGAACTACATGCCCACCGAGCGCTACGCCCACGGCCGCGAGATCCGCGAGCACCTGCAGGCCGCCGCCCGGCACTACGGGCTGTACGACAACGCGCTGCTGCAGACCACCGTCACCGGGATGGTCTGGGACGAGGACGCCGACCAGTGGCAGGTGACCACCGACCGCGGCGACCGCATCACCGCGAATCTGGTGGCGGTCTCCCCCGGTTCGCTGACCCGCCCGAAACTGCCGGGTATCCCCGGCATCAACGAGTTCCGCGGACACACCTTCCACACCAGCAGGTGGGACTACGACTACACCGGCGGCGACGAAACCGGCGGACTGACCCGGCTGGCGGACAAACGGGTCGGCATCATCGGCACCGGTGCCACCGGTCTGCAGGCCGTTCCCCACCTGGGCCGGTGGGCACAGCAGCTGCTGGTCTTCCAGCGCACCCCGAGCACCGTCGGCGAACGCGGCAACCGGCCCACCGACCCCACCTGGGCCGCCTGCCTGGAGCCGGGGTGGCAGCGCGCGCGCATGGAGAACTTCACCCGGGTCACCGCCGGCGTCGAGATGGACCTCGACCTCGTCGACGACGGGTGGACCCACAACGCGCTGGCGCTCAACGATCCCGCGGTGGCACGCGAAACCGCCCGCCGCGGGCGGGAGATGACACCCGCGGAGATCGCCGAGTTCCTGTTCGAGGCCGACTGGGAGGTGATGGAGCGGCTCCGCGCGCGCATCGACGACACGGTGCAGGACCCGGCGACCGCCGAATCGCTGAAGCCCTGGTACCGGCTGAACTGCAAGCGGACCGGATTCCATGACGAGTACCTGCAGACGTTCAACCGGGACAACGTCCACCTCGTCGACACCGACGGTCGCGGCGTGGAGCGCTTCACCGAGAACGCCGTCGTCGTCGACGGGGTGCACCACGAGATCGACGCACTGATCTTCGCCACCGGTTTCGAGGTCGGGACCTCCTACACGCGCCGCCTCGGCTTCGAGATCGTCGGCCGTGACGGGGTGCGCCTGAGCGACAAATGGGCCAAGGGCATGCGGACCCTGCACGGACTGCAGACCCACGGCTTCCCCAACTGTTTCTTCCTGGGCTACACCCAATCCGGGGTCTCGCCGAACTACACCCACACCGCCGAGGAACGGGCCGACCACCTCGCCTACCTGATCGGTGAATGGGCACGTCGGCGCGCCACCACCATCGAGGCGACGCACGAGGCCGAAGAAGAGTGGTTGCGCACGATGAACGAATCGTCGGTCGACGCCGAGGCTTTCTACGCCGAATGCACGCCGAGCTACCTGAGCTCGGAGGGCGACCGGGACAACCCGCACGGCATGCTGTCGACCAACTTCGGCGGCAAGCCCGTCGACTTCTTCGACATGCTGGCCCGGTGGCGCTCGACAGGTCGCCTCGACGGGGTGACGATCGTCTAGATGGCCGACACCGCGGAAAAACTCACGATGCGCGACCGGCATCGGGCCCTGACCCGTGAGCGCATCCTGGCGGCCTCGCTGGAGGTGTTCGCCGAACGGGGCTACGTCGCGGTGACCATCGACGACATCGCCCGGTCTGCCGGCATCGGCAGGGCGACGTTCTACCTCCATTTCGACAGCAAGGCCGCGGTTCTGCGCGAGCTTCGCAACACCCGGATGATGGCATGGTCCGACCAGGACGCCCCACGCGGCGGCGAACAGGGGCGTCCCTCGATCCGGGCCTTCTTCGAAAAGGTCGTCGACTTCTACACCTCGGCCCCCGAGATCTACAAGGTGCTGCATCAGGCGCGGGCGGCCGATCCGGAGTTCGCCGCCGCGCACCGGGAGACGATGGAAGCCGACGTCGAGGAGTGGAGGCAGCGCGCAGTCATGCCCGGCGCCACCGAAAGCGAACTGCGCCTTGCCGTCGCGATGATGTACACCATGGTCGACTCCTTCATGCACCTGTGGCTGGTCGACGGGTGGCCGCTGGATCACGACGCCGCGATCGAAGCGATGACCGAGGCCCTGCACGCCACCATGCGCTGAGCAGCGGCCGGTGCCGGGTCTCGACGTCTCGACACGCCCCGAGGCAGGGGGCAGACTTGCCGAATGGAGACCAGTGGATCCAGCCCCCACGCGCTGAACTGCCTCTCGGACGTACGTGCGTTCTTTCACATCAACACCGTCCCGCTGTATTTCATCTCGCCGACTCCGTTCAACCTGCTCGGGACCGATCACTGGGTGCGGAATTTCTACTATCTGAACTACTTCGACTCCTTCGAGGGATCGCACCCCCGCGTGTTCGTACCCCGGCGGCGCGACCAACGGGACTTCGCCTCGATGAGGGAGGTGTGCAACCACCTCCTCTGCGACCCCGAGACGCTGGAGTTCATCGCCGAGCGCGGGCCCGGCGGCAAGGCCTGCTTCGTGATGCTCGACGACCAGACGCACGCGCTGGCCAACCAGGCCGGCCTCGATGTCATGCACCCGCCCCCGGAGCTGCTCCGACGTCTGGACTCGAAGACCGTCATGACGCGCCTGGCCGACGAGGCGGGCGTATCGAGTGTGCCGCACGTGATGGGCCGGGCGGGTAGCTACGACGAGCTACTGGCCCTCGCGCACAGCGCTGAGCTCGGAGAAGACCTGGTCATCCAGGACGCGTACGGCGACGCGGGCAGTGGGACTTTCTTCGTCCGCGGCGAGCAGGACTGGCAGCACTGCGCCGCCGACCTGGCCGCACAGCCGGAGGTCAAGGTCATGAAGCGCATCCGAAACGTCGAGGTGTGCCTGGAAGGGGTCGTGACTCGCCATGGCACCGTCGTCGGCCCCGCCATGACGAGCCTCGTCGGGTATCCGGAGCTGACCCCCGGCAAGGGCAGCTGGTGCGGCAACGACATCTGGCGCGAGGCCTTGCCGCCCACGCAGACCCATGCGGCTCGGGAGATGGTGCGAAGGCTGGGCGACATCATGGGCCGTGAGGGGTATCGCGGCTACTTCGAAGTGGACCTGCTGCGCGACCTGGACTCCGACGAGCTCTACCTGGGCGAGGTGAACCCGCGGCTGTCCGGTGCCAGCCCCATGACGAATCTGACCACCGAGGCCTACGCCGACATGCCGCTGTTCCTGTTCCACCTGCTCGAGTACATGGACGTGGAGTACGACCTCGATGTCGCGGGCATCAACGCGCGATGGGAGCGGGGCTACGGCGAGGACGAGGTCTGGGGTCAGGTGATCCTGAGTGAAACCTCCACGGACATCGAACTGTTCACCGCGGCACCGCAAACCGGGGTGTGGCGGATGGACGAGGCCGGGCACGTCTGTTTCGCCCGCCATGCTCCCGACTGGGCCTCGGTGACCGACGAGTCCGAGGCCTTCTTCATGCGGGTTGCGTCTCCAGGTGACTTACGTTGCGAGGGAGCCCAACTCGGTGTGCTGGTCACCCGTGGTCATCTGCAGACCACCGACTACCAACTCACCGAGCACTGCCGCCGCTGGGTCAGCGCGATGAAGTCGAAGTTCGTCTCGACTCCGCTGACACCTACCACACCGATCGTGTCGAGGCTGGTCGCGCGGGCGTGAGCGCCGGAGAACCCGGAGGCCGTCCGCCGGGTATCTCGCTGGCCAACTGGATGTCAGTGCCCTTCGCGCACTGGTCCTTCCAGCATGTCGAGGACTTCGTGCCGACCGTGGCGATATCGCGAGGACACGGCCCGGTGGCGGCGTTGCCGCTGCACGGTTGGCCGGTGGCCGAGATCGCGCTGACCACCGCGGCCGGCGCGAGCGCCGCCGTCGGTGCGGTCATGTCGAACACTGCGACCGACGGGTGGGCCGTGGCGCACGGCGGATCGTTGGTGGCCGAGCACTACTCCGGGGGAATGGGTGCGCACAACCGGCATCTGCTGTTCTCGGTGAGCAAATCGCTGGTGGGCGTGGTCGCCGGCGCGCTGCACGGGGCCGGAACGATCGAACTCGACGCACCGGTCACGACATATGTTCCCGAGCTGGCCCGGTGCGGATACGCCGGAGCGACGGTGCGCCATCTGCTCGACATGCGCTCGGGAATCGCTTTCTCCGACGACTACGGCGACCCCGGCGCGGAGATCCACCTTCTCGACCAGGCGATGGGATGGGCGCCTAGAAGCCCGGAGGTCCCGGCCACGCTCAAAGACTTCCTGCTGACCCTGTCCAGGCAGTCCGCGCACGGCGGCCCATTCCAATACCGCTCCTGTGAGACCGATGTACTCGGCTGGATCTGCGAGGCGGCCGCCGGACGGCGCATGCCGGGGCTGATGTCCGAACTGCTGTGGAGCCGCCTCGGCGCGCAATGTGACGCGACGATCGGCGTGGACGCCGCCGGCACGGGAATGTTCAACGGCGGTATCAGCGCCTGTCTGACCGACATGATCAGGTTGGGGTCGCTGTTCCTGCGTGACGGCGTGTCGCTGACCGGCGAACAGGTGGTCCCGGCGTCGTGGATTGCCGACACTCTCGACGGTGGGCCCGACTCGCGCCAGGCATTCGCCGCCAGCCCGGATGACACCGGCATGCCGGGCGGGATGTACCGCAACCAGGTGTGGTTCCCGTACCCGGGCAACAACGTAGCGGTGTGCCAGGGGATGTCCGGTCAGATGATCTACGTCAACCGCCGGGCCCAGGTCGTCGCCGCCAAGGTGTCCACCCAGCAACACCTGGAGGGCCCACACATCCTGGCGGACACGGTGCGCGCGTTCGACGCCGTGGCACACGAGTTGGCAGGGGGCGGATAAACCGGGGACGAGGTCGGTCGGCGCCGGGCGACGGCGAGGTGCGCCTGTAGCGTGGCGAGCGTGAATCTGTCTCGTGTGCCCCAGTCGCTTGCCCTCACGGCCTGTGCCGCATCGCTGGCCGTCGCGCTCGCCGCGTGCGGCTCCGATACCGACACCACCTCGGCTGCCACGCCGTCGGTGACCGACGTCGCCACCTCAGTGGTCCCCGAGGCGCCCCCGGCGGCCAGCGCTTGTCCGACGGCGGCCCCGCAGCCGGGCGGCACTCCGGAGTGGACCCTGCCCGGGACCACCGGCAGCGTCTCGGTCATCGGGTCGACGGATACCACCGCGCCGGAGGTCGTCGTGGACGCACCGTTCAGCGTCGACGAGACCCAGGTGCACACCCTGCAGGCCGGGGACGGTCCGGTCGTGTCGGACACGGCGACGGTCTCGGTCTGCTACATGGGCGTCAACGGGCGCGACGGCGCGGTGTTCGACAGCAGCTACCAGCGCGGCGCTCCGGTCGACTTCCCGCTCGACGGTGTGGTGCCCGGGTTCCAGAAGGCCATCGCCGGACAGACGGTCGGGTCCACCGTCGCCGTGGCGATGACCTCCGCCGACGGCTACCCGAACGGCCAGCCCGCGGCCGGCATCGCCCCGGGCGACAGCCTCGTTTTCGCCATCAAGATCCTCGACGCCGCGAACTGATCCGGACCGGGCCTGGCCGTCGGGGCACCGGCCTAGGCTCGGTGGCGTGACGCTCTCCCACGACCCCGAGGTGCTGGCGGCGCTGCTGGCCGCGCCCGCGCCACCGGACGCTCCCCCGCCGGTCGGCGACATCGCGACCCGGCGCCGCACCGCCACGGCGAACTTCGACATGATCGCGGCGGGCTTCCCGACGGTCGAGGGTGTCGAGGTGGACCGATACGTGCTGGCCACCGACGACGGAGCCGAGCTGCCCCTGTGGTGGTATCGCCCGACCGGCCGGGCCCAGGCCGGCGGCGGTGCGCTGTACCTGCACGGCGGCGGGATGATCCTGGACCTCGAGCAGGTCGGGCGCGGCTACGACGCCGCGGTGCGCAACTACGTCGCACTCAGCGGTGTGCCGATGCTGATGGTCGACTACCGGGCAGCGCCCGAGCATCCGCACCCCACCCCGGCGCAGGACTGCTACGCCGCGCTGCGCTGGCTCGGCGAGCACACCACCGAGCTCGATGTCGATGCCGGCCGGCTCGCTGTCGTCGGGGACAGTGCCGGTGGTGGGCTGGCAGCCGCAACGGCGTTGATGGCACGCGACCACGGCGGTCCCGCGCTGGCCCTGCAGATGCTGATCTACCCGATGCTCGACGACCGGACCACCGTGCCCGACCCGCAGATACCCGCCGAAGGCATGGTGTGGACCTACGACGACAACATCACCGGGTGGGGTGCGCTGCTGGGGCAGCGCGCCGGCGGGCCCGATGTGCCGCCCTATGCGGCACCGGCGCGGGAAACGGACCTGAGCGGGCTGCCGCCCGCCTACCTCGACACCGGCGACCTGGACATCTTCCGGGCCGAGGTGATCGTCCAGGCGGGCCGGCTGGCCGCTGCCGGCGTCCCCACCGAACTGCACGTCTACCCCGGCTGCCCGCACGGGTTCGACGTACTGGCGCCCGCGGCGGCGGTGTCCCGCCGTGCGGTCGACAACCGGGTCCGGCGCCTGCGGGGCCTCGTCGAGCAGGGCAGTGCCGACTGAGCAGCACCGACGCATCTGGGCTGGCGTTGAGCACGCTTTTGTAGGCTCGTGGGCATGCCGTATGACGACGGCGAGATTTTCGCTGGTTACACCATTCAGCGGCTGCTCGGGGCCGGTGGGATGGGTGAGGTCTACCTGGCCCGACATCCCCGCCTTCCCCGGTTGGACGCGCTGAAGATCCTGTCGCTCGACGCGACCGGGGACGAGAGCTTCCGCGCCCGCTTCGTGCGCGAGGCCGACCTGGCCGCCACGTTGTGGCACCCCCACATCGTCGGGGTGCACGACCGCGGGGAGTTCGACGGCCGGCTGTGGATCTCGATGGACTACGTGGAAGGCACCGACGCCCGCCAGCTGCTGACCCAGCAGTATCCGGACGGAATGCCCTACGAGGACGTCGCCGAGATCGTGATGGCCGTGGCCGAGGCCCTGGACTTCGCGCACGAACGCCGTCTGCTGCACCGCGACGTCAAGCCGGCCAACATCCTGGTCACCAGCCCCACCGGCGGCGCCCGGCGGCGGGTGCTGCTCACCGACTTCGGCATCGGCCGCGAAGCCGACGACGTCGACGGCCTCACCGATGTCGACATCGCTCTGGGCACCGTCAGCTACGCCGCGCCCGAACAGTTGGTCAGCAACTCGATCGACGGCCGGGTCGACCAGTATGCGCTGGCCGCGACGGCCTACCACCTGCTCACCGGTGTCCCGTTGTTCGATCACTCCAACCGCGTCGTGGTGGTCGGCAACCACCTCAAGACGCCGCCACCGCGGCTGTCCGGGCGCCGGCCCGACCTCGCGCACCTGGACGCGGTGATGGCGCGCGCACTGGACAAGGATCCCGACAACCGCTACCCGACCTGCACCGCATTCGCCCAGGACCTGGCCGGGCGCACCCCGGGAGCAGCCACGGCGCCCGCGGCATCGGCCCCGCTGACCGCCGGCGGGGCGGAACCAGCCCGCTCCGAACAGCCCGCCGCGGTGATGAGCACCTCAGCGTTCGACGTGGCCGGTGACCTCCGGCGCAACCCGGGTGACCACACCATGAGACTGACCGCGATGGCGGTCCACGGCACGGCGACCGAGGTGCGCAAACAACCCGCCGGACCCGACCACGACGAGGAGATCTGGACCTTCCGGGTGCAGCGGTCCGGCGCCGCCGGCGAGCACGGGTCGGTGGTCCCGGTCGAGCTGCGCGGGACGTCGATCGTCGGGCAGCTGGCCGACGGAGACACCGTCGAGGTGCAGGGCATGTGGGACGGCGACACCCTGCTCGGTGATTCGGTGGTCAACCATTCCGCGCAGTCGGGCCGGCGTCGCAGCGCCGGTCGGTTCGCCGTCACCTCCCCGCCGGCACCGCCGGCCCCGCCGCGGCCCGCGAGACCGCAGGCGAGACGACGGGGCGGCCGTGCCGCGGTACTGGCCGTGGCCGTGGTGGCGGTGGTCGCGGTGCTGGTGTCGGCGGTGTTGACGCACGGTTTCGGCCTGTGGTCGCCAAGCGGCCCGGGCCCGGTCGTGCAGCCGGTCGCCGTCACCGTCTTCTCCCCCGGCGGCTCACCCGACCATCCCGATGAGGCCGACCTGACCATCGACGGCGACCCCGACACGGCCTGGCACAGCGACACCTACGTCGACCCCGTCCCGTTCCCCGCCTTCAAACAGGGGGTGGGGCTCATCGTGCAACTGCCCGAACCCACCGCCATCGGGGCGGTGACCGTCGACCTCGCCAGTACCGGCACCGAGGTGCAGATCCGCGCGGCCGACAGCTCCGATCCGGCCAGCCTCGCCGACACGACCGCGCTGACCGACGACGTTCCGGTACAGCCCGGCCGCAACACCGTCACCGTCGACAACGACACCGAGACCTCCGATGTCCTGGTGTGGATCCCGACGCTGGGCACCATCGACGGCCAGAGCCGCACCGAGATCTCCGAGATCACCGTCCAGGCGGCCGGCTGAGCGACGCCCCCGATCCGTGGCGCAGGGGTCATGATGGAACGTATGGAGTCGACCCGGGTGGACCGGTGGTTGTGGGCGGTCCGGCTGACCAAGACCCGGCCGGACGCCGCCGATGCGTGCCGGGGCGGACATGTGCGGATCAACGACAAACCCGCCAAGCCGTCGACCGCGGTGTCGCCAGGCGACACGGTGCGCGCCCGGGTCGGTGAGCGCACCCGGATCGTCGAGGTGGTTCGGGTGATCCAGAAGCGTGTCGGGGCTGCCGATGCGGTGACGTGCTATCTGGACCGGACACCACCGCCGCCGCCGTCCGCGCCGCCGATCGCGGTGCGCGACCGGGGCAGCGGCCGGCCGACCAAGCGGGACCGGCGAGCACTGGACAAGTGGCGGGCGGGCCTGCGCTGACCCGGCGTCAGGCCACCGTCCACATCGCCAGCGCGAGCACGAACGCCGACAACCCGAGCGTCGTCTCCATCACCGTCCAGGTCTTCAGCGTCGTCTTGACATCCATTTCGAAGAACCGGCTGACCAGCCAGAAACCGGAGTCGTTGACGTGGGACAGCACGGTGGCGCCCGCGGCGATCGCGATCACCAGCAGTGAGATCTGGAAGTTGCTCAGTCCGGCCTCGGCCACCGAGGCGCTGATCAGGCCTGCGGTCGTGGTCAGCGCCACGGTCGCCGAACCCTGCGCCACCCGCAGGATGGTGGAGATCAGGAACGCCTGCAGAATCAGCGACAACCCGAGGTTGGACAGCGAATCGCTGAGTACCTCGCCGATGCCGCTCAGGCGTAGCACACCGCCGAACATGCCGCCGGCGCCGGTGATCAGGATGATCGCGCAGATCGGTGCGAGCGCTTTGTCGAAGATGCTGCTGACATCGGCCATCGAGTGGTTGCGCAGGCCCAGCACCAGCGTCGCCACGATGACCGTGATCAGCAGGGCGATGCTGGTGTTGCCCAGCAGCATCAGGTACCTGGCCCAGGTGGCGTCCTCTTCCAGCACCCCGGCCGCCATCAGGGTGTCGAGCACGGTGTTGAACGAAATCAGCACGAACGGCAGTAGCAGGATGCCCAGGACGGTGGCGAAGGACGGGGCGGTGCGCGTCGTCGACTTCGTGGTGGTGCCACCGCCGCCGCCCGAGGGTGTGTCGTCGTCCTGGCCGGAGTCCGCGCCCTGGTCGCGGCCGCCGTTCATCTCGCCGAACAGCGCGGTGGGCACGTCGACCCACACCCGGCGGCCGATGAACTGGGAGACCAGGAACGAGCCGACGAACCAGGACAGCACCGCGACCGGGGCGCCGACGAGCAGCGCCAGACCGATGTTGCCGCCCAGCACCTCGGCGGCGGCGACCGGGCCGGGGTGCGGCGGCACCAGCGCGTGCATCGCGGCGAAGGCGCCGGCGGTCGGGAACGCGTAGAGGATCAGTGAGCCGCCGAAGCGCCGCGCGACGGTGATGATGATCGGCAGGAAGACCACCAGGCCGGCGTCGAAGAAGATCGGGAAACCGAACAGCAACGCTGCCACGCCGATCGCCAGCGGGGCGCGTTTCTCACCGAATCGCCCGATCAAGGTGTCGGCGAGAACCTGTGCACCACCCGTGATTTCGAGAAGCCGGCCGATCATCACGCCGAAGCCGACGAGTAGCGCCACCGAGCCCAGG
Source organism: Mycobacterium sp. ABE4_509 (assembly GCF_056160785.1). Classification (NCBI taxonomy): domain Bacteria; kingdom Bacillati; phylum Actinomycetota; class Actinomycetes; order Mycobacteriales; family Mycobacteriaceae; genus Mycobacterium; species Mycobacterium sp. ABE4_509. Next base: position 108,103 of record NZ_JBSWXU010000001.1, read on the forward strand.
GTGTTGGAGAACCCGTAGGACAGCGCGTCGGGCACATCGGCGACGGGGATGCCGGCCGCCAGCGCCGTCAGCAGGCTTACCAGCACCAGCGCCACGAAGGCGTGCATCTTGACCTTGATGATGAGGAACAGCAGAAGTGCCACTGCCCCAGCGGCGATCAGGAGCAGGGTGGTCGCTCCATACGCCGGCTCGATTGCCTCCACGTTTCCTCCGTATTCTCAGTGCCGGGTTGGTCCCGGACGTGTGCTGGTTTCGCACCACCCGGCGCTCAGGGGACCGGCTGATCGGTCGCTGCGAGGTAGTTGTCGATGATGCCGTCGATGTTCTGGTCGACGTCGATGGTCACTCCGCGCTCCTCGGTTCCCAGGTCCTCGAGGGTGTCGAACTGCGATGCGAGCAGCGAAGGCGGCATGAAATGGCCTGGCCGGCTGGCCTGGCGCTTCCCGATCACTTCCGGTGAGCCGAACAGGTGCAGGAACTCGATCTCGCCGCAGTGTCGCCGGAGCTGGTCGCGGTACTTGCGTTTGAGTGCCGAGCAGCTCATCACCCCGCCGCCGGGATGGGCGGCCAACCACTCCCCGATCGCCTCCAGCCAGGGGTAGCGGTCGTCGTCGTTGAGGGGCTCGCCTTCGCTCATCTTGGCCACGTTGCGTGGCGGGTGGAAGTCGTCGGCGTCTGCGAAGGGGACGCGCAGCCGCTGGGCCAGCGCTGCCCCCACCGTCGACTTCCCGGAACCCGAAACACCCATGACGACGATCGGTGACGACATGTACTCCACCTACCCGGTTGTGGTCCGCATCACGCGCTTGGCTCAATAGTCATATCAAATGGATACTATTACCGCAAATAGGCTGTTTTTAACCTGCAAACTCGAACCTATGACAGGATCTGTGCATGTCCGATCAGCCCGCCGCCGGTGCCCTGCACGGCAGTTTGCTGGCCGCGCTGGGCACCGCGATCGTCTCGGGTGAGTACCCACCCGGCCAGGTGCTCACCCTCGACGGGGTGAGTACGCGTCACCGGGTTTCGCGCAGCGTCGCGCGCGAGGCGATCCGGGTGCTGGAATCGATGGGCATGGTCGAGTCGCGACGCCGGGTGGGCATCACCGTCCTCGGCGCCGACCGCTGGAACGTCTTCGATCCGAGGCTGATTCGCTGGCGGCTGGAGGCAGGTGACCGGGTCGCCCTGCTGGACTCCCTCTCAGAGCTGCGGCGCGGATTCGAGCCGGCGGCGGCGGCGCTGGCCGCCCGGCGCGCCGACCCGCAGCAGTGCCGGATCATGGCCGCCGCGGCCTCCGACATGGTCATGCATGGACGCTCCGGCGACCTCGAGGCATACCTGTCGGCGGACAGGACTTTTCACCAGACCTTGCTCGAAGCCAGCGGCAACGAGATGTTTCGCGCCTTGAACGGCGTCGTCGCCGAGCTGCTCGCCGGCCGCACCCACCACGGCATGATGCCGGTAGCCCCGAATCCGGCTGCGATCGCGCTGCATGACGACGTCGCCCGTGCGATCAGACTGGGTGACGAAGTGGCCGCCGAGCAGGCGATGATCGCGATCATCGACGAAGCGGCCGGCGCGGTCGCCGACGAGTTCTCCTAGTCTCTCCCCGGTCTCTCCCCGGTCTCTTCCAGTCTTCTCCCAGTCTTCTCCCAGTCTTCTCCCAGTTCTCCCGGTCCCGCCCGCTCAGCGCGACGGTGCCGCCGGCCAGACGCCACCGGCGGCGGCCGGCCCCGCCGGGGCCTCGCCGCCGCGGGACAGCGGCACCCACTGTTCGCTTGGTGCCGGCTGCTTCGACGACGGGAAGTCGCTCAGCCGACCCGACGGGTTGGCGTCCCATTCGCCGAAGGTCAGCGGCGTCTGCACCCAGGCGTGCAACAACTGGTAGGTGGCCTCCAGCGAGTCCAGATGGGTGCGCTCCCATCCGTGGCTGCCGTCGACGCCCGGCCCGACCAGCGCCGCGCGGGTGCTCGCACCCGCTTCGATCGCCGCGGCGGCGTCGGAGCGGTAGAACCGGAACACATCCCGGACGAACCGGATGCCGCGCTCCTCGGCGAGCCGGCACAACCTGCGGGACAGGTGGTAGTCGTACGGGCCGTGCAGATCGGCCATCAACACCGTCACACCGTCTTCGATCGACTGCAATCCCGGCGCACAGACCGCGTTGTCGACGGTGATCATCTCCGCGATACCGGCGGGCAGCCCGGTGCTGGCTCCGTAGCCGACCTCCTCGGCGATGGTGATCATGATCGCGGTGCGGTGTGGCAGCGTCACCTTGTTCTCCGCGACATGCTTGGCCAGGGTGAGTGCGACCGCCACCCCGGCCTGGTCGTCGAGATGACGGGACACCACGAACCCGTCGTGGGTGAGCTCGGGGCCGGCCGCCAGCGCCACGAAGTCGCCCACCTTGATGCCCAGACGGCTCAGGTCCTCCCGGGAGGACACCCTGCGGTCGACCCGGACCTCGATGTGGTCCCAATCGGTGGGCTGGGTGTCCACCGCATCGCCGAAGGCATGTCCACTTGCCTTGAGCGGCAGGATGGTTCCGGTGATGAACTCATCGGAGTCGTCGCAGAAGATCCGCACCCGGGCGCCGGCGGCGAACCGTGCGGAGAACGTCCCGACCGAGATCAGCTCCAGGCGGCCGTTGTCCTTGAGGCCGCTGACCATCGCTCCGATGGTGTCGGCGTGCACCACGATCGCCCGGTCGGTGGTCGCCGACTCGCCGGGAAGTTCGGCGATCAACGCACCGCGCCGGGTCAGCGAGAACCCCACGCCCAGATCATCGAGTATCTCGCCGATCAGCTGCATGACCGCGTCGGTCCGACCCGTGGGGCTGGGGGTCTGCAGCAGCGCAAGCAGAGTGTCGATCATCCACGAACGCTCGGCTGCTGACATCGCATCTGGCTGTGTCAAGGTGTCTCCTCAGGTCGGTCGGGAGTCCCCTCCAGGCAACCTCGGTTCCGCACGGACCGAGGAGAAACCTATGCGGCGCCGGGTATTGCGTGTTCCGGGAGAAGGGACGCGAACTGTACTGGCCGCTCCGGTGCGGTCCGCACCATCGGACCGCGGGTGTTCCCGGGCCGGCCGGACACCCCCGTCGAGCGGGCGGCGTCCTGGTTGCGGTACCGCACGGGGGCACCATAACCGACGGGCCGACTCGCGTTGGGCGAAACGGTGTCCGCCGGATCTAGTCGTGCTCCCAGGTCGTCGTCTCCGCCGCGGAGCGACGATCGGTAGCCGCCGGATCATCGGCACCGGGCCGGGCCTGGCCGATACGGACGAGAACCTGGGGGTGGGCCTGCCCGTCGAACACTTCGCAGGCCAGCGCCAGCCGGGCGCGGGCGTCGTGCAGCGGCTCGGTCACCGTGCAACTGGACAGCCCCATCGCGGTCGCCGACAACAGGATGTTGCTCAGCGCCTCGCCGGCCCGCATTCGGGCCGGTTCGTCGTCGCGGCCGGTGGCCAGCACGATCAGCACCGCGCCGTCGGACCGGGCCGGGTCGATGCCGGCGCCGGAATCGGCCGGGAAGAGCAGGTTCACCGCATCGTCTCGGCCGCGCGCCCATCGGATCCGGGGCACCACCCCGAATTCCACACCACGCCGTGCGGCGTGCACGCTCAACAGCTCGAGGGTCCCCGCGGGGAGCCGCGCGGCGCGGTAGTCGCCGCGGTCGGAGCGGCGGCGGCGCGCGGCAGCGGCCAGTTCGCCGTCGCCCTCGCTCGGGTGTCCCTCGATGATTTCGAGCAGTGCGAGATGACCGGTGTCGGCGGGCTCGGGGAACCGGCGCACCCGCGGGCCCCAGCCCGCGGCGGCGAGCGCGACCACGCAGTGATCCAGCACCGCGCCGCAACTCAACAGCACGTCACGCCTGGCGGCATCCGAGTGCGAGACCCCGCGGCGGAAATCGGCGTGCAGGTGAAGTCCCCGGCCGTCCACCCGCCACCGCCACGGCTGCGTGTTCTTCGGTGACGGCGCCCGGGCAGCCAGGTCCAGGGCAGACTCCAGCACCGCGCGGTCTGGGAAAGCGCCCGCCAAAGCCTCACCTCGTCACCCATGAGCAGCTGTGCGGACATCCACATTAACGGGGCCGGCGGCGGACTACACCGTCCTTGGCCCGGCCACGTCGTACTCGGCCACCACCGCGGTGAGCATCGCCCCGCGTTGCTCACCGGTGGGTCCGCCCTGGCGGAAGGCGGCAAGGGCAGCCGGGTCGAGCCATCGCTCGAAGACATTGACCCGCTCCGGGTCGACCAGATCGGCGCTGACGGCGAAGTCGAGGCAGGCCGGCGTCCGGCGGGCCCGCTCGACGACATCCGCGCAGCCGGCGAGATAGGCCTGCCGCCGTGCGGCTGCGACGGTGATGTGTCCTGCGACGATGAGCATGTCGGGGGTTTCCTTCCCGGGATGTGGCGAATCCGTGCACCGGTGCCGACTCCGCGCGGGCCCATTGCTCATCGCCGCGATGCGGTCAGCCGGTGTCGCTGCGCGACCACGTGTAGCGCCCCGCCGACCCGGTGTCGTCGCCCAGCATGAACGCGCGGTGAAAGCGGTTGGATCGGGCGATCGTGGCCAGCCAGGTGGCCACGGTGCTGACCCGGTTGCTCAGCCCGGTGAGCACGGCGATGTGGATCAGCCCCCAGGCCAGCCAGCCCAGGAAGCCGGCCAGCTTGAGCGGGCCGACCTGGAGCAGCGCGTTGCCGCGGCTGATGTAGGCGGCCGATCCGAGATCGCGGTAGCGGTAGGGGCGGCGCCCTTGGCCTGCCAGGTCGGCCCGGACGCACGCGGCCACGTGTAGGCCACCCTGCATGGCGTTCTCGGCCACCCCGGGCAGCCCGTCGCGGCCCGCCAGGTCGCCGATCACGAACACCTCGGGATGTCCCGGCACCGACAGATCGGTGTCCACGGCGATGCGCCCGCTGCGATCGGACTCGGCCCCGAGCGCCCCGGCGGCGTGCCGCGCGAACGGGACGGCCTCCACCCCGGCCGTCCACAGCACAGTGCGGGCCGAGTACTTCTGCGCTGAACCCCCCGCCTTCGGCGTGACGCAGACTCCGTCCGGACCGACATCGGTGACGTGCACACCCAGGTGCAGCTCGACGCCGAGCTTGCACAGGGTCTCGGCAGCCTTCGCCGACAGCTTGGGCGCGAAGCTCTTGAGCACCCGGTCCCCGCCGTCGAAGAGCAGCACCCTGGCCTCCTCGGGAGCGATGCTGTGGAACTCGTTGGCCAGCGTCCGGGTGGCCATCTCGCGGATCTGGCCGGCCAACTCGACGCCGGTGGGGCCGGCCCCGGTCACCGCGAACGTCAACCAGGAATCGCGGTCCGGCCCCGGCGGCAGCGTCTCGGCGATCTCGAAGGCACTGTAGAGGCGCTGCCGGATACACAGCGCGTCGTCGAGGGTCTTCATCCCGGGTGCCCACTGTGCGAAATGCTCGTTGCCGAAGTACGACTGCTGCATCCCGGCGGCCAGCACCAGCACGTCGTAGTCCAGCGTGAAGGTGGTGTCGTCCGGCCGGCGCGCGGTCAGCTGCCGCGCCGCGGGATCCAGCGCCACCGCCTCCCCGAGCAGCGGGGTGATATTGCACTGACCGGAAAATTGTTCACGCAGTGGCCGGCTGATGTGACCGATGCTGAGCATCCCGGTGGCGCACTGGTAGAGCAGCGGCTGGAAAAGATGCCCGGCCGTCTTGTCCAGCAGGGTCACGTCCACCTCGACGCCCTTGAGTCTGCGCGCGCAGAACAGACCGCCGAACCCGCCTCCGACGATCAGTACCTTCATCCGCTCGTGGCTCATCACACGAGGCTAGCGGGCCGGGGCGACGCGCCCCGGCCCCGGCGGACGATCAGTAGGCCGGAATAAGACGCAGAACTCTGGTCGACTTCACGATCACACGCTGCACGCGCAGGCCGTACGCGTACCGCCCCTAGAGTGAGGCCGTGTCCGACGACGATCGTCTTCGCTGGGACCGCCGCCATGCCGGTCAGGATCCGGTCGAGCTGGACGAGGTCGCGCTGCCCGCGGTCTTTCGCCCCTACGCGACCGAATTCCCCGTCGCGGGCCGGGCGCTGGAGCTCGCCTGCGGTCGCGGTGCGGCCGCGGCGTGGCTGGCCCTGCGCGGCATGGACGTTCGCGGTGTCGACATCTCCCCCGCCGCGGTCGAAGCCGCGCGAGGGCTCGCCCGGCGCTGCCGGATCGCCGAACGTTGCCATTTCGACATCGTCGATCTCGACGACGGACTTCCGCCCGGGAAACCGGTGGACGTGCTGCTCTGCAACAAGTTTCGCGACCAGCGACTCGATCACCCGGTTCTCGAACGACTGGCGCCGGGCGGTCTGCTGGCCCTCAGCGCGTTGAGCGAGGTCGGAGCCGGGCCCGGGCCGTTCCGGGTTCGCCCGGGCGAACTCACCGACGCATTCGCCGTACTCGACGTCATCGCCAGCGGTGAAGCCGACGGGCAGGCCTGGCTACTCGCCCGCCGTTGACTCCGCGGCAGCCGGGCCCGGGCGGCGCGTCGCACCCCACAGCCCCACCCCGATACCGGCGACCGCGCCACCGAGGCCGATGAGCTTCTGCGAGGTCCTCAGCTGGTCGTGCACGCTGTAGCCGCCCAGCAGATCAGCCGCGTCGGCGCCGCCGGAGGCCAGGAACCAGCCTCGGGTGTTGCGGCCCCGCAGCGCGGCGGAAACCAGCATCGCCCCGATCAGCGCGTCGCGATAGCCCATCGACCGCAGCAGCAGACGCGCGGTCGGCGGCGGATCGTCGGGGTCGCCCCACCACCGGTTGGCCCGTAGCGGATCAACCAGAAACGAGACCCCCGACGCCAGACGAATCCCACCCGCTGCCAACGCTGCACCGTCCACGGCCATGCCGGCACCCTACGCCAGGGGCACCGGAGGTGACCGCCGAATTCAGCCGGCGGCCCAGGTCTTGGCCTGCTCGAGCTCGTCGATCCGGAACAGCGCGAGCTCGCCGGGCACCATCGGAGGCAAAAGCGTGCAACGCGTGGGAAACCCACTCCTTGTCCGACACCACCGCGACGCGGCGGAACTGCGAGTGGTGTCCGACCAGTGCGCCCAGCCCCATCTTCAGGTCCTCGACCAGACCGCCGGGACCGAAACCCTCGTAGTCGTCGGCAACGATCTCGACGAGCCGGATCTCGCCGGATCCCACGAGCTCGGCCACGGACACCCGGATGCCGCGCACACCTGCCGGCATGTTGCCCACGACCTCGATCATCGCTGACCTCCTCGCCGGGTCGAGTGTGACACGGGCGAAGGCGCGTTTCGGCGGTTCGGCGAGGAACCTCGTCCCCCCGATCCGACCCGGCCGGCGCCGCATTGGGGAAGATCGACGGGTGCACCCCACACCGTTGACGGTTCCCGCCCTGCTGACCCGCGCCGTGCGCGACTTCGGCGAGCACACCTACCTGGTGACTCCGACCGATCGTCTGAGCTACCGCGACGCCGAACGGCGCTCGGCGCTGGTGGCCCGCTGGCTGCTGGCCCGCGGTGTCGGGAAAGGCACCCGAGTCGGGCTCTTCTTCGCCAACGGACCCGAGTGGGTGATCTGGTGGCTCGCCGTGTCGCGGATCGGTGCGCTGGCGGTGCCGTTGAGCACGATGTACCGGCCCGCCGAAATCGCCAAGGTCGCCCGGCTGGCCGACATCGGGCTCCTGGCCGCCCCGCCGACCGTGCTGGACATCGACGTCCCCGAACGGCTCGAGGAGGCCTTCGGCGAGCTGGCCGGCCAACCGGCAGGACAGCTGGCGATGCGTGCGGCGCCGTTCCTGCGCTCCGTCGTCCTCACCGGGCAGACCCCCGCCGGCTGGGCGACGCGCTATCACGACGATGCCCCTGAGCTGGTCCCGGCGGGGCTGCTCGAGGCGGCCGAAGCCGAGGTCACCGCCGCCGACCTGGCGATCATGGTGCACACCTCGGGCTCGACCGCCGACCCCAAGGGTGTGATCCACACCCACGGCACGCTGGTCCGCCAGACCTCGACGTGGCCGGCGGCGATCCGGGCCATCAGCAAGTCCCCGGAGCCGCCGGTCATCCTGAGCGCGATGCCGTTCTTCTGGATCGGCGGGGTGCTGGCCGTCACCGGAGCGCTGCACGAACCGGTGACGTTGCTGGTCATGGCGAAACTCGAGGCCGGAACCGCGCTGGATCTCGTCGAAGCCGAGCACGCCACCGGCATCGTCGGCTGGCCTGCGTTCACCCAGCGGATCCGTGCGCATCCCAGCTTCGCCGAGCGGGACCTGTCCTCGGCGCCGATGCTGCGCGACGGCCCGCTCGACATCGCGATGACCGATGTCCCCGACGGGTTTCCGGTCCACCGCACGATGTCGGAGACGGCGGGTGGCTTCGCCTACACCGATCTGGCCGTCGTCGACGACGCCGGGGCCGCGGTGCCCGACGGGGTCGTCGGCGAACTGCTCGTCCGCGGTGTCGGCGTGATGGCCGGATACAACAAGAAGGAGCGCGCCGAGACTTTCGATTCCGACGGCTGGTACCACACCGGTGACCGGGTCTACCGCCGGTCCGGTGACCCCCGGCTGTTCTACGTCGGGCGCAGCACCGAACTCATCAAGACCTCGGGGGCGAACGTCTCGCCGTTGGAAGTCGAGGCGGTGATCGAGGGATTCGACGACATCGCCCAGTGTGTGGTGGTCGGTGTCGAGCACCCCGAGCGCGGCGAGGAAGTGTGTGCGGTCCTCGTCGCGGCCGGCGCCGGGCACGTCGATGTGGAGTCGGTGGCCCGCCGGGCCCGCGAGGCCCTGTCGTCCTACAAGGTTCCGACCCGGTGGATCACCGCCTCCGGCGCGCAGATCCCCACCCTGCCCAGCGGGAAGTTGAACCGGAAGGCGTTGCGCGACTGGGTGGTCGACTCAGTTCTGCCGGGTCAGTAACTCGCGTGTGAACGTCGCGATGAAGCGCTCGGTGTCGGTGGGCCCGGCCGGGCGGATGACGAACTTCGTCAACCCTGCGGCGAGGTAGCCGTCGAGCTGTGCGTGCAGAGCCGGCCAGTCGGCGGCGACCAGCGCGGTGGGGTCGACATCGGGCCGCCGGCGGCGGATCGCGGCGACGACCGCATCGGGCAGGGTGCCGTCGCCGACGGCGAGGTTGATGCCGTAGTGGTCGGCGGGGATCCGCCGGCCGCGTTCGGCGGCTGCGGCGTCCATCCGCCCTCGCGCGTCGGCGGCCTCGTCCGGGGTGAGGAAACTGCCCAGCCACCCGTCACCGTGGGCGCCGACGCGCCGGTAACCGGCCGCCGACGAGCCGCCGAGCCAGATGTCCAACGGTGCGGCAGGTTTCGGGCGGATGTCGGCGTCGCGCACCGAGTAGTGGTCGCCGTGAAACGAGACCGGGCCTGGCGAGCCGGGATCCAGCACCGCGCGCATCAGGGTCAACGCCTCGTCGAACACCGCGCCGCGGCTGCCCCCGGGCACCGGGAACAGATCACGCTCGGCCGCCAGGGCCGAACGAAGGCCGAACACCGGAAGCACCCGCTTGGGCGCCAGCGCAGCCAGCGACGCGAGTTGCTTGGCCACCAGCACCGGATGGCGTCCCGGGAGCACCGCCACCGAGGTTCCCACCTTCAGATTCGTTGTGCGCGAGAGCGCATAGGCCATCCCGACGAACGGGTCCACCGCCGGTGAGTACACCAGCTCGGAGAACCACAACGAGTCCACCCCGGCCGATTCCAGGCGATCGACGATCGCCGGCAGTTCGGCCGGTGCGGTCTCGGGCCCCAGCCCGACTCCGAAACGAATCTTCACGACGGCTCCACCCTACGTGTCGCGGCATTGCCCGCTGCCCCGCGCCGGGGAATGACAGGATGGTGCACGTGGCAGAGCGCATCACGTTTCCCAGCAGCTCCGGACCGGCACTGGCCGGTCTGATCGACCAGCCCGAGGGTGAGCAGCGCGGGTGGGGTGTGTTCGTGCACGGATTCACCCTCGGCAAGGACAGCCCCGCCGCCAGCCGGATCTGCAAACAGCTGGCCAGCGAGGGCATCGGCATGCTGCGCTTCGACGCGCTGGGGCTGGGACAGTCCGCCGGCGACTGGGGCGACGGCTCGTTCTCACACAAGGTCGCCGACACGGTCCGGGCGGTGCAGTTCATGAACGAGTCCGGACGTGAGGTGCGCCTGCTGGTCGGCCACTCGTTCGGCGGCTCAGCGGTGCTCGCCGCCGCCCACGAATGCCCCACCGTCGCCGCCGTCGTCAGCGTCGGTGCCCCGTGCCAGCCGGCTCACATCGAGCACATCTACGACACCCTGGTCCACCGCATCGAATCCGAGGGTGAAGCGGAGTTCAAGATCGGCGGCAAGGAACTGACCCTGAAACGCCACTTCATCGAGGATGTGCGTGCCGCAGACCTGCGTGACCGCATCGAGACGCTGCGCCGCCCACTTCTGGTGATGCACTCGCCGACCGACAACACCGTCGGCATCGACAACGCCAGCCACATCTTCCAGACCGCCCGCCACCCACGCAGCTTCATCTCCCTGGAGGGTGCCGACCACCTGCTCACCGGCAAGAATCAGGCGGCGCGCGCGGCACGCATCATCAGCGCCTGGGTCGACCCGTACCTGTGACAGCGACGCCGACGATGCGCGTCTGGGCCATCCACATCGCACCGGGACGCCGGATCCCGATGCGTGAGGTCGACTGTGTCGAAGCCGAAGCCGGCAGCGGGCTGATCGGCGACCGCTACCACGGCAGCAAGCACCGTCACGTCACCGTCCAGTCGCGCGAGATGCTCGACCACTCCGCGGCACAGCTGGGGCGGCCCATCGACGCGAGCCTGACCCGGCGCAACGTCACGGTCGACAGCGGTGAGATCCCGACCAGGCCCGGAACCCGGTTGCGGATCGCCGACGTCGAGCTCGAGGTGGTCCGGGTGTCGGCTCCGTGCCGGCTGCTCGACGACGGCATCGGCCCCGGCGCCGCGGCGGCCCTGCACGCCCGTGCCGGTTCGGTCTGCCGCGTCGTGTCGTCGGGATCGATTCGGGTCGGCGACCAGGTGCTGATCGTCACCGACTGACAGCGACCGACACGGCCCGCCGCCGGCTCAGCTGCTTTCGCCACCCACCTCGGCGGGCAGCGGCGGTGGCAGCGGAGTCGTGGGCGTCGCGGTCGGTGTCGCGGCCGCGGCCGGGCTCTGGCCCGGTCCCGTCGTGGTGGCCTGCGCACCGCCGGAATGGAAGTCGAGCATCCGCTCGCTGCGGATCACCCGCTGGCCCGACCTGATCACCAGCGCGCTGGAGCTCACCTCGTACTCGATCCCGTCGTTGTGCGCGGTGAACGTTCCGTCCGTCGAACGCTCGGCAGTCAGGATCAGCCTGGCCCCGTCGCGAACCCGGACCCCCCGGTACTGGTAGTCGCCGTCCGCATCGCGGCAGATCGCCACCCGCGAGGTGCCGGTGCTGCCGAAGACCACGACCGTGGCCGGCGGAGCGCAACTGGCGGTCGAGTCGACGTAACCCTGGCTGTCGGCCGCCGGTGCGGCGTGCGCCGGTGCCGCGGCGATCACGGGCAGCGACAGCCAGGCGGCGGCGAAGGCCACCGGGCCGGCGGGCAGACGGTGTGCGGACATCACCACCACCACAACACGTCCCGGCGGTTCGCGCGCACAGCGCAGCGGGATGGGGCTGCATCGTTGGCACTTCGAGACCCGAACGTGACCGACGATGAGTTCCCTTGTAATGACTCCGACCACCGCGGCGATGAAGGTATCGATGAACCGACTGATGCGCGCCGGCCGAAGCCGCGCGGTGATCGCCGCCCTGGTGCTGTGCGCTGCGGTTGTGCTCGAGGGTTTCTCGGCGGGCCACGCTCAGGCGCAGCCACAGCTCCAGCAGTCCAAAGACTTCTCGAAACCGGCGGTGGTCATCCTGGGCTACGGCCTCAACGACAACGGCACCATGCGCACCATCCTGCGCAGGCGGGTTCTGGTCGGACTGACGGTGGCGCAGTTCTTCCCGCAGTCTCCGATCATCGTGACCGGCGGGAACCCCCGCAGCGGGAACACCGAGGCCGGGCAGATGCGAAAGATGCTGCGCCTGCTCGGCTTCCCCGATGAGCGGATCATCGTCGAAGACCGGGCCAACAGCACGGTGCAGAACGCGGCGTTCTCCGTGCCGCTGGCCGAAGAGGCCGGGACCAGCGGGATCATCCTGGTGACCTCCTCGACCCACCAGGACCGCGCCGACGGCAACTTCGCCGACGCCGGGGCCAACATGCTCGCCACGGTCAGCTATCCCGACGGTGACCCGACGGTCAACGCAGTGCAGTTCGCCAGGGACGTCATCAGCCCGTTCATCGCGATCAGCTAGTGCATTAGCGTCACAGGAGTGGAACCACGACTCCGGACGCGGCAGCACCGCTGGGGACTGGGCGCGTTTCTGCTGGTCGAATCGGTCTACCTGCTGTCCGCGCTGGGAATTGCGTTGGCCGTGCTGCAGACCGGCCTGCACCCCGTCCTGACCGCATTGCTGGCCACGCTGGTGCCGACACTGCTGGCCGCCGCGATAGCGGTCGCGGTCACGGTGATCCGGGGCAACGGTCCCCGACTCGATCTGAGCCTGCAATGGTCCTGGCGCGCGGCGGGCCTGGGACTGCTGTTCGGCGGTGTCGGGCTGCTGATCACGATCCCGGCGGCCACCCTGTGGGTGTGGGCCGTCGGCGAGGACGCCAACTCCGCGGCCGGCGAGGTGTTCGGCGACATCCGGGGCGGATTGGTGTGGGCGGTGGCGGTGTTCGTGGCGGTGGTCCTCATCGCCCCGGTCTGCGAGGAGATCGTCTACCGCGGCCTGCTCTGGGGAGCCGTCGAGCAGCGCTGGGGGCGTTGGACGGCCCTGGTGGTCAGCACGGTGGTGTTCGCGGTCGCGCACATGGAATGGACACGGATCCCGCTGCTGCTGGTAGTGGCGATCCCGATCGGCTTGGCGCGGTTGTACGCCGCGAACCTGACGGCCGGCATCGTCGCCCACCAGGTGACCAACCTGCTGCCCGGGCTGGCGCTGATGTTCAGCGTCGCCAGCGCCGCGCCCACACCGTGAGGCTCAGCGAAACGCCCCCGCGGCGTACGCGGCGCGGCAGGCTCGCCGGGCCAGCTTCCCGCTGGTGGTGCGCGGAATGGACCCGGCGGGCACGATGCGGACGTCGGCGACCGGGAGCCCGTGCCGATCCAGCACCGCGGTGATCACCGCGTCGACGGCCGGTGCCGGATCGGCCCGCGCGGTGCCCGCAGCCCGCTCCGCGACGATCACGACCCGCTCGTGTTCGCCGACCGTGAACGCCGCCACATAGCCGCGGCGGATCAGCGGCGCCGCCGCGGCCGCGGTGGCCTCGACGTCCTGTGGGTAGTGGCTCCGTCCCCCGACGACGATCAGGTCGGCCATCCGTCCGGTGACGAACAGCTCGCCGTCCAGGAACGCCCCCAGATCGCCGGTGCGCAGCCAGGGGCCGTCGGTGCGCGATCGCGCACTGTGGCTGCCGGTCGGCAGCGGCCGGGCGAGGCGGGCGCCGAAGGTGCGCTCGCTGTCCTGCGGCCGGCCCCAGTAGCCGCGACCCACGTTGTCGCCCTGCAGCCAGAGTTCGCCGACCCGCCCGTCGGGCAGTTCGGCCGCGGTGGCCGGATCGACGACGACACAGGACAGGCTGCGGGCGATGTGTCCGCACGAAACCTGCGCGACGGCATGCTCGTCGCCGGCGGCGACCTCGACGGCCCGCCCCGTCGCAAGGTGCTCGCGGTCGAGGAAGACGACCCGAACCTCGGTGCCGGGATCGATGGTCGAGACGAACAGCGTGGCCTCGGCCAGGCCGTAGGACGGTTTGAACGCGGTGCGGGCCAGGCCGAACGGGGTGAACGCGGTGCGGAACGTCTCGATCGCGGAGATGCTGACCGGTTCGGAACCGATGATCATCTCGACGTTGCGCAGATCGATCTCCGCCCCGGCCGGGGGCACGCCACGCTGGGCCGCCCACTCGTAGGCGAAATTCGGTGCGGCCGTCACGACGCGGCCCTGGCTCGAGCCCTGTGACAACGCCTCGATCCAGCGCAGCGGGCGGCGGATGAACGCGGTGGGCGACATCAGCGTCGAGTGCCCGCCGTAGACGGCGGGAAAGCCGATCATCGACAGACCCATGTCGTGGTACAGCGGCAGCCAGCTCATGCCGTGGGTGTTCCGGTCGAGCAGATCGATCGACAGGATCATCTGCAGCAGGTTGGTTCCCACCGCGCGGTGGGTGATCTCGACCCCCACCGGCGGGCGGGTGGCGCCCCCGGTGTACTGCAGGTGTGAGACGTCATCGACGTCGATGACCGTGGGGCGGAACTCGTCGGCGGCCGAATCGGCGATGTCGTCGATCACGATCACCGCGGGCGGGTCGGGCACATCCATCGCATCCAGGAACGACCCGATGGCGGCCCGGGCCGACGACGTGGTCAGCACCGCATTGGGCCTGGCATCGCGCAGAGCGGTGTCCAGACGTTCGGCATGCCCCGGAAGCTCCGGCGCGAACAGCGGTACGGCGATGGTGCCGGCGTTGAGCGCGGCGAAGAAACCGGCGATGTAGTCCAGCCCCTGGGGGGCCAGGATCGCCACTCGGTCACCGCGCTCGGCGACGCGCTGGATGCGGGAGCCGATCGCGCGCATCCGAACCCCAAGCTGCTGCCAGGTGATCTCGGCCACCCGGGCCTCCGATGAGCCGGTGTGGTCGAGGAATCGGTAGGCCACCGTGTCGCCGACGTTGGCGATGTTGCGTTCGATCAGCGAGACCAGCGTGACGCCGGGCGGAAGTTCGATGCCACCGTCGGCGTCGAGACAGTCCTCGATCTGCAGCAGGCCCTCGCCGAGGATCATGTCTCGCTCCCGACCGCGCGCCATGACCGCAGTCTAGGCGGCCCGGTGCAGCTGCCGGCAGGGCATCCAAACCCGCTGTACAACAGTGGTTCTGGCCACCGACTCAGGCGATGATGCGGACCAGATAGGGGGCCATGTCGTTGGTGCGGACCTCTGAGACCGCGACGCCGTCGCTGGTGGTCTCGACCATCTGGCCGTTGCCGATGAACAACGCCACGCTCTGGGTGCCCTCGGGGCCGTAGAAGATCAGGTCGCCCGGCAGCGCCTGGGCCGGCGTCACCTGCTGCCCGACCTTGTACTGCGCACCAGACGAGCGGGGCAGCTTGACCCCCACACCGGCGTAGGCGTAGACCATCAGCCCCGATGCGTCGAAGCCGACTGCCTCGACCCGCGGGGCCGGTGTCGCCGCATCGGCGGTCGCGGTCGGCAGGTTCATCCCGGGCGCCGGGGAATTGGGCGCATCGTCGGGCTCGGTGAGACCGGACGACAGCCCCAGCGTCGCGGCGTCGGTTTCGGCCTCGTCCGGTTCCGGCGCGGCGACGGTCCCCTCGCTCGGGCCCGAGGCGCCCCCGCCGCCGTAGGCGAACGGCACTCCGCGCTGCGACATCGCCCGGGCGATGACGATCTCGACCGCCTTCTGGTTCGTCGCCGACCGGGTGTCGGCCATCGCCAGACCCGAGGTCGCCATCAGCATGGCCAGGCCCATCACGAGCGCACATACGCGTCGCATCGCACTCCACCGCTTTCCGGGTCCGGCACCGTGGCGGCGCCGGACCCCATCAATTAACAACTGTCACTATGACCACTTCTACACCACGCGCGACCGTGGTTTTTCGTTGTCGCAGGACAGCGAATCGATGCGATGCAGGACTGGAACCGAACGGTGATCTGTGTCCGTACCGGGCCCAGTAGGGTTCGCCGGGCGGTCAGCCGCCCAACGCGGCGAGCGCGGCGTCGTAGTCGGGCTCCTGGCCGATCTCGGGTACCAGCTCGGTGTAGGCGACCTTGCCGTCGGCTCCGACCACGACCACCGCGCGGGCGAGCAGACCGGCCATCGGGCCATCGGCGATCGTGATGCCGAAGTCGTCACCGAAAGCGTCCCGGAACGCCGAGGCGGTGGTCACGTTCTCGATGCCCTCGGCCCCGCAGAACCGCTTCTGGGCGAACGGCAGGTCCTTGGACACGCACAGCACCGACACTCCGGCGGCCGCCGCGCGCTCGTTGAAGGTGCGCACGCTGGCCGCGCAGACCGGGGTGTCGATCGACGGGAAGATGTTCAGCAGCACAGGCTTGCCGCTGAACTGCTCAGCGCTCACCGTTCCGAGATCGGTGCCGGTCAGGGTGAAACCGGGCGCCGGCGAGCCGACCGCGGGCAGTTCACCGACGGTGTTGATCGGGTTTCCACGCAACGTTATCTGTGCCATGGCCACAGTCTGCCAAGAGCGGTGGGTGACGTCGCGGCCGGGTGCCCGGCCCCGGCCGGCGTCAGCCCCGCTCCGGCGGCCGCCCGTAGAACCGGGCCACATCCGGTGAGTCCAGCCAGCCCGAGTACGTCGGCCGCTGCGGCCAGCCGTCGGGAGAGTCCTGCCAGCTCTCCTGCCGCCCCCAGGGCAGCAGATCGATCAGGGCGAACGTGTGGCTGAGCGACTCGGTGCCCCGGCCGTTGGTGTGCCAGGTCCGATACACGGCGTCGCCGTCGCGCAGGAACACGTTGACGGCGAACCCGGTGCCGGCAGCGGCGTCCACGTCGGCGGCGAACGAGCTTTCCGACGACGAGTACCACTGCATCGTGTTGCCGACCTTCTCGCGGTAGGCCAGGGCCTCCCCGATCGGTCCCGCGGTCACGATCACGAACCGTGCGTCGTAGTTGGCGAGGAAGTCCAGCCGGGTGAACTGCGAGGTGAACCCCGTGCACCCGCCGCACTGCCACTCGGCGCCGTCGCTCCACATGTGGTTGTAGACGATCAGCTGCGAGCGTCCGCCGAAGACGTCGACCAGACGCACCGGACCGTCCGCCCCGACGAGCGTGTACTCCGGCATGCGCACCATGGGCATGCGACGACGTTGGGCGGCGATGCCGTCCAACTCGCGGGTGGCGGCCTTCTCCCGGGCACGCAGTGCCGCGAGCGCTGCCCGCCAGGTCTGGTCGTCGACGGCGGGCGGCAGGGCGGTCTTGTCGGTCATCGCTGGTCACCTTCGTTGCGGGATGGTCGGTTCTCGCAGGTATCGACCAGCCGGACCCGCGGGACTCATCGCTGAAAGGATGCAACCATGACCAGAAGCGTTGCCCCGCGCATCGGGCCGGCCCTGCCCGGGTCGTGGTCGATGCGGCTGTGGAGCCAGATCGAACCGACCTACGACGCGATCGTGGCCCACCCTTTCGTCACCGGTCTGATCGACGGCAGTCTCGACAGCGCGGCCTTCGCCCAATACGTCGCGCAGGACGTGCACTACCTGCGGGCTTACGCCCGGGCGCTGGGGATCGTCGGGGCCAAGGCGTCCTCGCTGGCCGACACCGCCATGTTCACCCGGCACGCCGCCGAGGTGTTCGACGTCGAACTGGAGCTGCACGGCGAGCTGCTGCCCGCGCTCGGGCTGTCCGCCGGCGCGGTCGACGCCTCTCCGGTCACCCCGACCACCCAGGCATACAACAGCTACCTGTTGGCCACCGCATACGGCGGGAGCTTCGCCGATGGACTGGCAGCGGTGCTGCCCTGCTATTGGATCTACGCCGAGGTCGGCGCCGAACTGGTCTCCCGCGGCTCGGCCGACACCCGCTACCAGCGCTGGATCGACAGCTACGGCGGCGACGAGTTCGCTGCGACGGTCACCGAGGTGCTCGCGCTGACCGACCGGGTCGGCCCCACGCTGACCGCAGACCAGGAGGCCGCCGCCCGAGCGCACTTCGCCGCCACCGCACGCTACGAATGGATGTTCTTCGACGCGGCGTACCGTCGAGAGGGTTGGCCGGTGTAGCCGGCGTCAGCACTGCTCGCGGGTACTGCCCGAGTCCGCGCAACCGGGCAGCGTGAGCGCCGACTGGCTATGCTGGCGGCTCTCCTCACGACGAGGAGTCGTTGCCGAGGAGAAGCGCACAGGTCCGATGTCCGAAGTCAGTCCGACGGTGAAGGTGCCGCCCGCAGCGAAGGCAGCCGGTGGGCACATCAGGCTGACCTCGCACAGCGCCGGCGCCCACGCCCCCGCACTGTCCTGGGGAGCCGCGACCGCCGCCGCCCGCGGACCGGTCGTGGGCACCACAGCCCGCAATCATCGCAACGTCATCGGCAGCCACAGCGGCGCCTACGGCATCTACCGGGCCCTGGCGGTGGCGGCCGGAGCACTTTCCCGCGAGCACCGCGCCGACCTCACCGATACGGCGCCGACCGACACGATCGGTCCGTACCGGCAGTGGAGCACCCCGGGCGCGATCGTCAGCCTCGACCCCTGGGGCGCCATGGTCGCCGACGCCTTCGCCGACGACCTCGCCGCCGGGATGGACATCCGGCCCACCATCGCGGTGACCAAGGCTCAGGTGATCCTGCCCGAGATCGCCGATGCGATCCGCGCCGGGCGTCTCACCCCGGACGGTCGTGTCCTGCTCGACACCGGCGCCGCTCAGGTGACCAAGGCCGCCATCGAACCCGTCTGGCACCTGCCCGGGGTGGCTCAGCGCTTCGGGTGCAGCGAAACCGATCTGCGCCGGGCCCTCTTCGAAGAGACCGGCGGGATGTACCCCGAGCTGGTGACGCGCTCGGACCTGGAGGTGTTCCTCCCGCCGATCGGCGGCCAGACCATCTACATCTTCGGCGCGGCAGGTGATCTCGCGAACCCCGCGGTCGAGCTGACCGCCCGGGTACACGACGAGTGCAACGGTTCGGACGTGTTCGGCTCCGACATCTGCACCTGCCGCCCGTATCTCACCCACGCCATCGAGGAATGCATCCGGGGTGCCCAGCGTGGTGGTGTCGGCCTTGTCGCCTACTCCCGAAAGGAAGGCCGGGCGCTGGGCGAGGTGACGAAGTTCCTGGTGTACAACGCCCGCAAGCGCCAGGCCGGCGGGGACACCGCAGACCAGTACTTCGCCCGCACCGAGTGCGTGGCCGGGGTGCAGGACATGCGGTTCCAGGAGCTGATGCCCGACGTGCTGCACTGGCTGGGCATCACCCGGATCCACCGCTTCGTGTCGATGAGCAACATGAAATACGACGCCATCACCGGATCGGGAATCGAAGTCGGAGAACGGGTTTCGATCCCCGACGAGTTGGTCCCCGCCGATGCCCGGGTCGAGATCGACGCGAAGATGGCCGCCGGGTACTACACCCCCGGCGCGGTCCCGGGGGCCGACGAGCTCAAGAAGACCAAGGGCCGGGGGCTCGGGTCATGACCCTCGGCGCCGCGGGCGCCGAACCGGCGGCGCGGCCCGCGCAGGACGACGCGGTGACGCTGCTGCGCACCACCGCCGCCGTGCGAAGCCGGGCGCTGCACTTGCTCGACCGCGCCCGCGCCGGCGAATCCCGTTGGTTCACCGTGCACGACGATGCACTCGGCGGTGCCGCCGACGAGGTCGCGGCGGTCACCAGGGCGCAATATCCCGACCTGGACGTTCCCTATCACAGCCGGTGGAACCACTTCGGGGCCGGCGGAATCGACCGGCGGGCCGAACTCGACCGCCTGCTCGCCGAGCGCGACCCAGCCGACCGCGGATGCGCCATGATCGACCTGGCCGTGGTCAGTGTGCTGCTCGATGCCGGTGCGGGCGCGCAGTGGGGTTTCACCGAGGACCGCGGTGCGGCCCGGACCCGGTTCAGCCGCTCCGAGGGCCTGGCGGTGGCGAGCTGGCACGGTTTCCTCGCCGGGCGATTCTCCAGCGCCGCCGGCGATCCGCTGCGGGTCGATGCCGCAGCCCTGAGCGCCCTGACCGAGCAGCAGCTGGGCGCGGTGTTCCAGGTCGGGCCCGGGAACCCGCTGGTGGGGCTTCAAGGGCGGGTCCAGCTGCTGCACCGCCTCGGCGACGTGCTGCGCGCCCACCCGCAGGTGTTCGGTCCCGACGGCAGGCCCGGCGGGCTGCTGAATACGCTCAGCAGCGCTGGCGGGCATGTCGGCGCTCACGACATCCTCGTCGAGCTGCTGACCTGGCTGTCATCGATCTGGTTGTCCGGCAACGTGATCGGAGAGCACTCCCTCGGTGACTGCTGGCGGCACGACGCGGTGCCCGGGCCCGGCCTGAGCGCCGGATGGATGCCGCTGCACAAGCTGTCCCAGTGGCTCACCTACTCGCTGATCGAGCCGTTCGAGGCCGGCGGCGTCACCGTCACCGGCGTCGATCAGCTGACCGGGCTGCCCGAATACCGCAACGGCGGGCTGCTCCTCGACAGCGGGGTGTTGCGGCTGCGCGACGAGGCCGATGCGCAGCGCAGCTGGACACCGGCCGACGATTTGGTCGTCGAATGGCGGGCGCTGACCGTGGCCCTGCTCGACGAGCTCGCGCCGCTGGTCTGCGGGCGGCTCGGCCTCGACTCCGAACAGACCCCGCTGGCCACCGTGCTGGAAGGTGGCACCTGGGCGGCCGGCCGGGCATCGGCGCAGCGACTACGGGACGGCCGACCGCCCCTGACCATCGTCAGCGACGGCACCGTCTTCTAGGGCGAACCGGGTCAGATCCAGGGCAGCCGAATCGCGGGGGCTTTCCAGCCCCACCAGGAGTAGTCGAAGTCGGTGGCTCCTACTACTTCGCCTTCCTCGTTGGTCTTGGTGAAGTCGACATATATGGGGCCGCTCATGAATGCTTGGACGCCGGTGTTGAAATAGGCTGAGTTCTTGGACTCCTTGGGGATGTTGTCCTCGGTGAGGGTGTAGGAGTACAGCAAGGTCTTGCCGTCGTCAGCGTAGACGGACAGCACCGTCCCGGGAACCAGGCCGCCGGTGGGCACCAGCGTTGACGAGATGGCACCGTACCCGCCGCCCGAATCGATGGTCGCTGTGACCTTGTGGGTGGGTCCGCCATTGAGGCTGATCTCGGCCGACACATGAGGGCTGCCGTCGCGGTGGACTCGTCGTGGCAATGGGTTCGGCCCGAAGGTGAGGTAGCCGCCGCGTTCATCGAGCAGCATTCCGTGGCTGAGCCAGCCAGGTAGCGCGCTCGTGACCGAGCTCATCAGCGGGCTCGCAGAATGGGGGCCGACGCCCAGGATGCCGTGGTACTCCTGGTCGAACGCGCTGGAGTCGGTGGCGACCCCGACGTAGGTTGGTTGGGTGACGAGTCCGTTGCCGAAGTCGACGGTCGTTGTGTAGACGTCGAAGAAATAGGTCTTGTCGTCGCCACTACCGGTGCCATAGTTGGCCTCGCACCGACCATGCGAGAGATGTGCGCAGGTGTCCGCAGTGTTCTCTGGATGGCCGAGATTGTCGCGGGGTACGTAGTCCGGGTTCATGAGCAGTCCGCGCGAGCCGGTGTCCAGCATGACCGGTACGCGGTCGCCGCCGTTGACCGAGATGTAGACGATGGCTCTGGTATCCGTCGTGCCCACGGGGATGGTGGCGTAGACCATGCCGTCTTGCTGAGCATCGGCGACCAGTGCGTAGGCCTGGGCCACGGCTTCGTCGGCGCCGAAGTGTGCGACCAGTGGCAGCAGTCCCTGGGCGGTGCTCATGGCTGATTGTGCGAGTGCGGGCAGCGCTTGGGTGGCCATGAGATTGACTGCGGCGATGCCGCGGATGATCGGGATGTCCTCGGTGCTGGCGTAGAAGTTCAGTGCTCCGTGGATCGACTGATCCCATCGGTGCAGCGATGCCTGGGCGGTGCCGATCAGGAGTTGCGGTGTGAGGGAGGCGATGCCGGCGAAGAGGTTTCCCTGGCCCCAGGTGCCTGCGGTCAGGATCGACTGTGCGTCGGCGAGTTCGGCCAGCGCCAGGTGGGTGGGATTCGGTTCGGTGTCCGGGGCCGCGAGTGTCGACGTGCGCGTATCGGTTTCGGCGGCGAGGGTGTCGGTGTCGTCGTCGAAGTGGTAGTCGAGGTCGCTGGTGTCGAGGAAGTCGGCGTCGTCGAGGTCGCCGGTGTCGGCGCCGAGTGCGTCGGTGGTGCTCTCCTCGCCGGCCGGGTCGACGGGGTCGTCCGCGTCGGTGTCGTCGTCGAGGATGTCGTCGACCGCATCGTCGCTGAGGCCGACTTCCTCGCCGTCGCCGTCGCCGCCGCCGCCGTCGCCGCCGTCGCCGGCGGCTGTGGCGTCGGTGCCGTCGTCGTCGGTGCTGTCGTTGTCCTGCTCGTCGTTGTCGGCGTCTGCGGTGGACGCCGGCGCTGTTGACGGTCCACTGGTCGACGATGTCCGCGGTGTCCTCGTGGGTGCCTCGTCACCGGTGTCGGCCTGCGCCGACGCCGCGCAGTACAGACAGAGGCTGGCGGCGAACGCCGACCCCGCCATCACCGATCCGGTCCACACGCTCGACTTCATTCGCTGGATATGTCCTGTTCTCGAGTGAGTGCTGTTGCGGTTGCTTCGGGTGGTTGCGCCTGATGTCAGAGCCACGGCAGCCGGATCGACGGCGCCCGCCAGCCCCACCAGTCGAGGTCGAACGACGCCGCGCCGTTGCCCTCGTTGGCGGTGAAGTCGACGTAGACGGGCCCATGGATGAAGGCTTCATGACCGGTGTTGAAGTAGGTGTTGGCAGGGGGATCCAGGTCCGGCGACGGCGTGTTCGTCTCATCGAGGGTGTAGCTGTAGATCAGGGTGCCGTCTTCGACGGTGTAGAGCGAGACAGTGGTGCCGGGGGGCAGTCCACCGGTGGGGATCAGTGCCGGCGAGATCAAGCCGGACGCGCCCCCGGAATCGATACTGCCCAGTTGGACGAGCTGCGGGGCGCCGCCGTCGAACGCCAGGAAGAACTCGGTGTGCGGGTTGCCGGGCAGGGTGACCCGTGCGGGTAGCGGGTTGGGACCGAAGGTCAGATACCCGGCATCCGCGTTGATCAGCGCACCGGTGGGGAGCAAGCCCGGCAGCGCGGTGGTCGGCGAGCTCACGATCGGGCCGAACGAATTGGGGCCTACGCCCAGGATGCCGTAGAAGGGCAGGCCATCGAAGGCCCCTTCTACGACGGTAACCCCGACAAAGGTCGGATCGGTGACGATTCCATTGCCGAAATCGACTGTCGTCGTGTACACGTCGAACGCCACGTCGGCGCCCACGTAGTCGGCGCTGCAATGGCCGCTGGTGACCTGCGAGCAGATGTCTTGGCTGTCCTCGGTCGGGCCGAGACTTCCGAGCGGCACCACGGAGCTGTCGATGACGAGACCGATCGACCCGGTGTCGAGCAGGACCGGCACCATCCCCCCGCCGTTCACCGAGATGTTGACGACCGTGAACACCTGCCCGAGCTCGGTGGTCGTGGTGGTGATCGGCACGGTGGCGTACACCATGGCGTTCTGTTGGGCGGCGGCGATCTCCCCGTATGCCTCCAACGCGACCAGGCTGGCGCCGGCCTGCGATACCGCGGGCAGCAGCGACTGAGCGGCGGACAGGGACACCTGCGCCACGGTGGGAAGGAACTCGGTGGCCGCGAGGTTAACCCGAGCGATGCCGTGAACGATCGGGATTCCCTCGGTGGCGGCGAAGAAGCCGAGCGCATGGTCGATCGAATCCTCCCACTGGCGCAACGACAACTGGGCAGTGCCGATCATGAGTTGCGGCGCGATCGCGGCGATTCCGGCGAAGAGGTTGCCCTCCCCCCAGGTGCCGGCGGTCAGCAGCGACTGTGCCTGGGAAAGCTGGTGCAGTGCGGTGGTGACGGTGGGATAGGTGTCGGCCGGGTCCTCGGAAGCCGGGGCCGCCGCGGAAACGTCCGCACCCTCCGGCTGCGTGGTCCGTGCGGTTGTATCTGTGGTGCCGAACTCGGCATCGACGCCTGCGTCGAGAGCGTCGGTGTCGGGAGTGTCGGTGTCGGGGACGCCGGTGTCGATCTCGGCGTCGTCGGTGACCAGAGGATCGAGTTCGACGGCGGTCGCATCCTCGACGTCCCCGTCGAGTTCGTCGTCGGCGATCGGGGAATCGTCCAGATCGTCCTCGACGTCCTCGATCTCGTCAGCGTCGTCGATGTCGTCCGACCCGGAGCTGTCGCTGTCGTCGATGTCGTCCGACCCGGAGCTGTCGCTGTCGTCGGTCTGGGTCTTGCTGTCCGTGCCGTCGGTGTCGTGGGCCGTCCCCGTCGCCGCTCGCGAGGGTCCGGCATCGACCGATGTCCGGGGTGTGCGTGCCGGCCCCTCGTCACCGGTATCGGCCTGCGCGGACGCCGCGCAATAGAAGCACAGGCCGGCGGCAAACGCCGATCCCGCCATCACTGACCCGGTCCACGCGCTCGATTTCATGCGCCGACCATATCCGACTGGCAAGTGGTTGATCTGCGCAACTAAGTAACCACTTTGTTAGTTCATGCAATGTTTACCGTCGGTCGCGTCCGTCCGTGACGGCGGCTTCGGCCGCGCCCTCGCCGAGTTCCGCGCTCCGGGCAAGCGCGCCGGCGGCGCCCCGTCCAGCCAGGGGGCCGGCGCAGACACCCCTGACGGTCGCGCAGCATTCGGCAAACTCCCCCGGGCGCACCTCCCGGCCGCCGACACTAGATTGGGACGCTGTGACGACCGAGAGATGGCGACCATGACTGCTCCTGCCGGCGGTGTGCACCTGATCACGCACCCTCTCGTTCAGCACAAGATCACTCTGATGCGCCGAAAAGACGCCTCCACGAACAGCTTCCGCCAGCTCGTCCACGAGGCCTCGGCCCTGATGGCCTACGAGGTGCTGCGCGACATCGCGCTGCACGAAGTCGAGGTGCACACACCGCTGGAAACCACGACCGGGAACGTCATCGACGGCAAGAAGCTGGTCTTCGCCTCCATCCTGCGGGCCGGCACCGGAATCCTGGACGGGATGCTCGAGGTGGTGCCGTCCGCCCGTGTCGGCCACATCGGCCTCTACCGTGACCCGAAAACTCTTGTAGCCGTGGAGTACTACTTCAAGATGCCCGCCGACCTGCACGAACGTGATGTCGTCGTGGTCGACCCGATGCTGGCGACCGGGCACTCGGCGGTCGCCGCGCTGGACCGGCTGGCCGAACACCAGCCCAAATCGCTGAAGTACGTGTGCCTGATCAGCTGCCCCGAAGGGCTGGCCGCGCTGGCCGAAGCCCACCCCGACGTGCCGGTCTACACCGCGGCGATCGACCGCGAACTCGACGAACACGGCTACATCGTGCCCGGCCTGGGAGACGTCGGCGACCGGATCTTCGGCACCAAATAATTCCCGCACCCTTGTCCCGCGCCGTACTGTGAATTATGGCCATCATCGAAGCTGACGCCTTCCAGCACCACACAACCGGCGAGCCGTTCGAGCGCGATGTCGCCGAGACGCAGCGCTACTTCGACAGCCCTCGCTTCGAGGGCATCATCCGCCTCTACACCGCACGCCAGGTCGCCGAGCAGCGCGGCACCATCCCGTCGGACTACGCGATCGCCCGCGAGGCCGCGACGGCGTTCTACCCGCACCTGCGGGAGCTGTTCGCTGCGGGCAGGAGCATCACCACGTTCGGGCCCTACTCCCCCGGCCAGGCCGTGGTCATGAAACGGATGGGCATCGAGGGCATCTACCTGGGTGGCTGGGCCACCTCGGCCAAGGGGTCCATCAGCGAGGATCCGGGACCCGACCTGGCGAGCTACCCGCTGAGCCAGGTGCCCGAGGAGGCGGCCAGCATCGTTCGGGCCCTGCTGACCGCCGACCGCAATCAGCAGTACCTCCGGCTCCAGATGACCGACGCCCAGCGGAAGACCGCGCCGGAGTACGACTACCGGCCGTTCATCATCGCCGACGCCGACACCGGACACGGCGGTGACCCGCACGTGCGCAACCTGATCCGTCGCTTCGTGGAAGCCGGTGTGCCGGGCTACCACATCGAGGACCAGCGGCCCGGTACGAAGAAGTGCGGCCACCAGGGCGGAAAGGTGCTCGTGCCCTCCGACGAGCAGATCAAGCGACTGAACACCGCCCGATTCCAGCTCGACGTCATGCGGGTGCCCGGGATCATCGTCGCGCGCACCGACGCCGAAGCCGCCAACCTGGTCGAGAGCCGCGCCGACGAACGCGACCAGCCGTTCCTGCTCGGGGCGACCAACCTGAAGGTGCCGTCCTACAAGTCGTGCTTCCTGGCCATGGTGCGCCGGTTCTACGACAAGGGCGTCACCGAACTGAACGGCCACCTGCTCTACGCGCTGCCCGAAGGCGAGTATGCGACCGCCGGGGCATGGTTGGAGCGTCAGGGCCTGGCAACGCTGATCGACGAGACCGCCGCCGCATGGCAGGACGGTGCCGAGTCCTCCCTGGACGCCGCGTTCGACAAGGTGGAATCCCGTTTCGTGGACGCCTGGCAGGACGACGCCGGCCTCGACACCTATGCCGATGCGGTGGCCGACCTCCTGGAATTCCGCGAGCGCGAGGGTGAATCCGCGGCGATGAGCGCGAAGGACTGGCGGGTCTTCGCCGAGCGGGCGCCGCTGTACACGGCGCGGGAGAAAGCCAAGGAGTTGGGCGCCGACGTCGCGTGGGACTGTGAACGGGCCAAGACGCCCGAGGGGTACTACCAGGTGCGCGGAGGCATCCCGTATGCGATCGCCAAGTCCCTGGCCGCTGCCCCGTTCGCCGACATCCTGTGGATGGAGACCAAGACCGCCGATCTGGCCGACGCCAAGCAGTTCGCCGACGCCATCCACGCGGTCTACCCCGACCAGATGCTGGCCTACAACCTCTCGCCTTCGTTCAACTGGGACACCACCGGCATGACCGACGAACAGATGCGTGCGTTCCCCGAGGAACTGGGCAAGATGGGCTTCGTCTTCAACTTCATCACCTACGGCGGCCACCAGGTCGACGGCGTGGCCTCCGAGGAGTTCGCGACCTCGCTGCGTCAGGAGGGCATGCTCGCGCTGGCCCGCCTTCAGCGCAAGATGCGCCTCGTCGAATCGCCGTACCGCACTCCCCAGACGCTCGTCGGCGGTCCGCGCAGCGACGCCGCGCTGGCGGCGTCGTCCGGACGGACCGCGACCACCAAGGCGATGGGCAAGGGCTCGACCCAGCATCAGCACCTGGTGCAGACCGAAGTGCCCAAGAAGCTGCTGGAGGAATGGCTGGCGCTGTGGAGCGAGCACTACCAGTTGCCCGAGAAGCTGCACGTGCAGCTGCGGCCCCGCCGCGCCGGCTCCGACGTGCTCGACCTGGGCATCTACGGCGACGGTGAGGAGCCGTTGGCCAACGTGGTGGTGGACCCGATCAAAGACCGGCACGGCCGCAGCATCCTGACCGTCCGCGACCAGAACACCTTCGCCGAGCAGCTGCGCAAGAAGCGCTTGATGGACGTGATCCACGTCTGGCTGATCCACCGGTTCAAGGCCGAGATCGTCTACTACGTCGCGCCCACCGAGGACAACATCTACCAAACCGAGAAGATGAAGTCGCACGGCATCTTCAGTGACGTCTACCAGGAGGTCGGCGAGATCATCGTCGCCGACGTCAACCAGCCGCGTATCGACGAACTGGTGGCCCCGGACCGGGAAGCGCTGACCCGCCTGATCAACAAGCAGGACTGAGCCGGGCGCGGCTCGCCGCTACAGGGTCGCTGCGGCTCGCCGCTACAGGGTCGCTGCGGCTCGCCGCTACAAGATCGCTGCGGCTCGCCGCTACAAGATCGCTGCGGCTCGCCGCAGAAGCGCCCGGTAGCGCCCCACCGTCCCGGCATCGGTCACCAGCAGCGGCGCCAGCCTGCCGGGGTCGGGCCCGGCGGGCATCGGGGCGGCGGGAAGGTGGCCGTCGACCGGGATCAGCGTCCGCGACTCGGACACCACGTCGGCATCGGCGAGCCACCCCGGCACCGGTCCGCAGCCGAACGGCAGCGACTGCAGTGCCGCGGCCAACGCGACGTCGGCGGCCAGGCCGATGCTGGTCGTCCCGCTGAACTCGACCAGCGCAGGCAGGTCCAGTTTCTCGGCGCGGCGCAGCGCACGCCGCACCCCGCCGAGGGCGCCACACCGCAGTATCGCCACATCAGCGCACTGCGGATCGGTGACGAGCAGGGCCGAATCGACAGCGACGGGGACCTCGACGCGCCGCCGGATCAGCGCAGCGTCGCCCGCGGCCCGGCAGACCAGCCGGACAACCTGCGCCCCGCCGGCAGCCAGCCCGCGGATCTGCGCCACGGCGGCCTCGACG